>NZ_JBHTTQ010000147.1:0-13850 GCF_042794475.1 Streptomyces sp. NPDC056527 | reverse complement strand
GCCCCGCGCGCCCGCGCACGGGGCGGCGTTCCGCATGCCGAGGCCACCGTTTTCCCGGTCGCGCCCTCTGGGGAGCTGCGGGCCGTTGTCGTATGTTGCTGCGCATGGCGATCACCGCGCTGCCCAACTCCCGCACCGAGGCGGACGGTTCGGCCGTCGTCCGGGTGCTCAGTTACAACATCCGCTCGATGCGCGACGACGAGGACGCCCTCGCCCGGGTCATCCGGGCCTGCGCCCCCGATCTCGTCTTCGTCCAGGAGGCGCCGCGCTTCTTCCGCTGGCGCAAGCACGCGGCCCGGCTCGCCGCCAAGAGCGAGCTCGTCGTGCTGAGCGGCGGCGCCACGGCCGCGGGGCCGCTGCTGATGTGCTCGCTGAGGGCCACCGTGGAACGGACCGAGGACGTCCTGCTGCCGCTCACCCCCGGACTGCACCGGCGCGGTTTCGCGACCGCCGTCGTACGGTTCGCGGGCGCGAGGGTCGGGCTGATCAGCTGTCATCTGAGCCTGCGGAGCGACGAGCGGTACGCGCAGGCCGGGATGCTCCTCGACCGGGTCGCCGCCATGGCCGTCCCGCACACGATCGTCGCCGGGGACCTCAACGAACGCCCCGGCGGGCGCAGCTTCACCCGCCTGACCAAGGAGCTCCAGGACGGCTGGGCGGCCGGCCCCTGGGGCGGCGAGTACACCTCGACGCCCACCGATCCGCACCAGCGCATCGACGCGATCCTGGCGACGGAGGGCGTCGAGTTCCTCGGCTGCGGAGTCCCGCCGGACCTCGACCCGACGGACCTGAGAGCGGCGACGGACCACCTTCCGGTCCTGGCGGCGGTCCGGATCCCGGCGGGCTGAGCCGGACGGAGTCCGCCCGCGGCGCCGGGAGCGTGGGCCCTACACCACCGCGCCCCGGCCCGGGTCGTCGAAGCCGTCATCGTCGTCGTCGTGCTTCATGCGCGCCACCAGCGTCGCGAAGCCGCCGAGGAAGCCGCCCACGCAGAGCGTCGTCAGCCACCACGTCATGTCCCACTGGAGCAGCACCGCGAGCAGCATCAGCACCGGGCCGCCGACGACGCCCAGCCACGCGAACTTCGTCGTCGCGTCCGCCTCCGGCAGCGGCGGCGGCTCGGGCGGGACGAAGTGGCCCTCGCCGTCGTCGTCGCCCTTCTTGCCGGACGGCTTCTCGCCGGCCTCGGCGTCCGGGGCCGCGAGTTCGTAGTCGCGCGGACCACCGCCCAGGCTCACCCCGGGAGCGAAGACGACCGAGCCGCCGAGGACGGGCTTCGGAGGATCCTCGTCCTCGCCGTCCTCTTCCTCCTCCTCGTCGTCCTCGTCGTCGTCACCGTCGTCGGAACCCTCCACGGGCTCCGGCAGCGCCAGGTCCTCCACCGATCTGAAGGGCTTCGCCCCCGGAGGATCCGCCGGCTCCTCGCCGTACCCGGCGACGATCGCGGCCCAGGCCGCCTCCTCGTCGATCGGCTGCGGCTCGCGCTCGCCGTCCTGCTGCTCAGCCACTGCTCGTGCTCCCCTTCTCCCCGACCGCCTCCGGAGCGAGGCGGCAGAGGAACGCCCAGCTCTCCTCGAAGATCCGCTCCGCATCGTGGTCCAACGTCGCCACGTGGTAGCTCTGTTCCAGCAGGATCTCCTTCACGTCCGTCGAGGAGATCCGGCTCAGGATCCGCGCCGTGTCGGCGGGCGGCACCACATGGTCCTGCAGGCTGTGCAGGACCACCAGAGGCTGCGTGACCTGCGGCAGCTCCGCGTCCACCGTCTGGAACAACCGGCGCAGGGAGTGCGCCGCGTGCAGCGGCACCCGGTCGTACCCGACCTCCGCGGCACCCTCCTTGGCGATGTCGCTGGCGATGCCGTTCGTCGACCGGACGAAGTGGCGGACCACCGGCAGCGCGTGCGCCGCGAGGCCGTGGACCTTGTTGCCGGGGTTCACCAGCACGAGGCCCTGCACCGCGTCCCCGTACTTGGCCGCGAGACGCAGCGACAGCGCCCCGCCCATGGACAGGCCGAAGACGAAGACCCGCTCGCAGCTCGCGAGCAGCTCCCGCAGCGCCCTGTCCACCTCCGCGTACCAGTCGTGCCAGGTCGTGAGCTGCATGTCCTCCCAGCGCGTGCCGTGCCCGGGCAGCAGCGGCAGCGACACCGTCAGACCGCGCTCGGCCAGATACTCCGCCCAGGGGCGCAGCGACTGCGGGGAACCGGTGAAACCGTGACAGAGAAGGACGCCGACCTCTCCGCCCTCATGGCGGTACGGCTCGGCTCCAGGAAGGACCGGCACCGGGGTCTCCTGTTCGGGTTCGGCTTCGGGGTGCGAGTACGGCGAGTACCGCGGCGAAGCAACGACGAAAGAGGGAAGAACCTTCACCGTACGCGACCGGACCGACACCGACCAGGGCCGTTCGCACGAAGGTGCGCCGCACACGGCCACACCCGCGAGAGCAGGCGGGAAAAGGCGGGATAAGGTCTGTCCGACGGCACACGGAAGGTACTCGAGTTGATCTACGGCGCAATGAAGTTCTCCATCGGAGGCTCACTGAAGCTCGCCTTCAGGCCTTGGGTGGAGGGCCTCGAGAACATTCCCGCCGACGGGCCGGCGATCCTCGCGAGCAACCACCTGTCCTTCTCGGACTCCTTCTTCCTGCCCGCGGTCCTCGACCGCAAGGTCACCTTCATCGCCAAGGCCGAGTACTTCACCTCGCCCGGTGTGAAGGGCAAGCTCACCGCCGCCTTCTTCAAGGGCGTCGGCCAGCTCCCCGTGGACCGTTCCGGCGCGCGCGGCGCCGGCGAGGCGGCGATCAAGGCCGGTATCGAGGTCATCGAGAAGGGCGGGCTCTTCGGGATCTACCCCGAGGGCACCCGCTCGCCCGACGGCCGTCTCTACCGGGGCAAGCCCGGCGGCCTCGCGCGCGTGGCCCTGGCCACCGGCGCGCCGGTCATCCCGGTCGCCATGATCGACACCGAGAAGATCCAGCCGCCCGGCAAGGTCGTCCCCAAGCTGATGCGCCCGGGGATCCGGATCGGCAAGCCGCTCGACTTCAGCCGCTACCACGGCATGGAGGGGGACCGCTTCATCCTCCGCTCGGTGACCGACGAGGTCATGTACGAGATCATGAAGCTGTCCGGCCAGGAGTACGTCGACATCTACGCGACCGCCGCCAAGCGTCAGATCGCGGATGCCGAGAAGGCCGCCAAGGAGGCCGTCAAGGCCGAGATCGCGGCGCGGGAAGAGTCCGGAGCCTGACCGTCTCGTAGAGGGACACCGGGGGGTGGGGGAGATGGCCAAGCGCGAGCGTGTCGTGCGGATGTCGGTCGAGCAGCCGCTGTGGCGCGCGCTGACCGCGTACCGGGTCGGAACGATGATCTACGCGGTTCTGATCTTCGTCTTCGCCCGGGACCGCTACGAGCGGCCCTGGGTGGCCGTCGCCTTCCTCGCCGTCATGTGCGCCTGGACCCTGGCCACCCTGCCCAAGGTGGCGAACGCGGCCAGCTGCACCAAGCGCTTCCTGATCGCCGACCTCGCCGTCGCCCTGACCGGCATCCTGCTCACCCCGCTCGCGGACGAGCAGGCCCAGTCGGTCGACGGCCCCACCCTGCCGACGATATGGACCGCCGGAGCCGTCCTCGCGTACGCGATCAAGGGCGGCTGGCGCTGGGCCGGCTTCGCCTCCTCGCTGGTCGCCGTCGCCAACATCATCGAGCGTGCCCACCCCACCCGGGACACCCTCCACAACGTCCTGCTGGTGTGGGTGGCGTCCATCGCCATCGGATACGTCGTCGAGGTCGCCCGCGCCTCCGAACGCACCCTCGCCCGCGCCCTGGAGATCGAGGCCGCGACCAGGGAACGCGAGCGGCTCGCCCGCGACATCCACGACAGCGTCCTCCAGGTCCTGGCGATGGTGCAGCGGCGCGGTACGGCACTGGGCGGCGAGGCGGCCGAGCTGGGCCGGATGGCGGGGGAGCAGGAGGTCGCCCTGCGCACCCTGGTCGCCGGCGGGCTGACCCGGCCGTCGCTGGTCTCCGAGGACGAGTCCGAGGGGGCCGTGGTACGCATCGTCGAGGAGCCGGACGACGACTGCCCGGTCGATCTGCGCGCCCTGCTCGCCCCGCGCGCCGGGGCGAAGGTCACGCTCTCCGACCCGGGCGCCCCGGTCGTGCTGCAGGCCGCCGCCGCCCGCGAGCTGGCCGCCGCCGTCGGCGCCGCCCTGGACAATGTCCGGGTGCACGCGGGCGGGAACGCCCGGGCCTGGATCCTGGTCGAGGACTGGCCGGACGAGGTGATCGTGACGGTACGGGACGACGGCCCGGGCATCCCGGAGGGGCGGCTCGCACAGGCGGAGGGCGAGGGCCGGATGGGCGTCGCGCTGTCCATCCGGGGCAGACTGCGCGATCTGGGCGGCACGGCCGAGCTGATCTCGGTCCCGGGCCAGGGCACGGAAGTAGAACTGAAGGTCCCGCGGGACCCACGGGGGAAGGCAGGAACACGATGAGTGAGCAGCAGATCAGAGTGATGGTCGTCGACGACCACCCGATGTGGCGGGACGCGGTCGCCCGCGACCTCGCCGAGGCGGGCTTCGACGTGGTGGCCACGGCGGGCGACGGCGAGCAGGCCGTGCGCCGCGCGGGAGCCGCCGCCCCGGACGTCCTCGTCCTGGACCTCAACCTGCCCGCCAAGCCGGGCGTCCAGGTCTGCAAGGAGCTGGTCGGCGCCAACCCCCGGCTGCGGGTCCTCGTGCTCTCCGCGAGCGGCGAGCACGCCGACGTGCTGGAGGCGGTCAAGTCCGGCGCCACCGGCTATCTGCTGAAGTCCGCCAGCACGGCCGAGCTGATCGACGCCGTGCGCCGCACCGCAGTAGGCGACCCCGTCTTCACCCCCGGTCTCGCCGGCCTGGTCCTCGGCGAGTACCGCCGCCTCGCCTCCGAGCCCGTTCCGGCGGCCGGCGGCGACGAGTCGAAGGCCCCGCAGCTGACCGAGCGCGAGACCGAGGTCCTGCGCCTGGTCGCCAAGGGCCTGAGCTACAAGCAGATCGCCGAACGGCTGGTCATCTCGCACCGCACCGTGCAGAACCACGTCCAGAACACCCTGGGCAAGCTCCAGCTGCACAACCGGGTGGAGCTCGTCCGGTACGCCATCGAGCGCGGCCTCGACGACGCCTGAGCATCCGGGCGCGCCGGCCCGGGCGTCCGTGCGCATCGGGCCCGATCCTCCGGGCGGGCGCGGACAATTCACTCTTCGCGCTGTGTCGGAGTGACCCACGTCACTATTAGCGTGGGTCGCGCATCCCGTCCGCCACGGTGAAGGAGAGCTCCATGCGCGTCGGCGTACTGACCGGGGGCGGCGACTGCCCCGGTCTCAACGCGGTCATCCGCGCCATCGTCCGCAAGGGCGTCCAGGAGTACGGCTACGAGTTCACCGGGTTCCGCGACGGTTGGCGCGGCCCGCTGGACGGCGTCACCGTACGACTCGACATCCCCGCCGTCCGCGGCATCCTGCCGCGCGGCGGCACCATCCTCGGCTCCTCGCGCACCAACCCGCTCAAGGTGGAGCACGGCATCCGCAGGATCAAGGAGAACCTCGCCAAGTGCGAGATCGACGCCCTGATCGCGATCGGCGGTGAGGACACCCTCGGGGTCGCCGCCCGACTGGTCGACGAGTACGGCGTCCCCTGCGTGGGCGTGCCGAAGACCATCGACAACGACCTGTCCGCCACCGACTACACCTTCGGCTTCGACACCGCCGTCGGGATCGCCACCGAGGCCATCGACCGCCTCCACACCACCGCCGAGTCCCATATGCGGGTCCTGGTGGTGGAGGTGATGGGCCGTCACGCCGGCTGGATCGCCCTGCACTCCGGTCTCGCGGGCGGCGCCAACGTCATCCTCATCCCCGAGCAGCGCTTCGACCTCGACCAGGTCTGCGCCTGGGTCACCTCGCGCTTCAAGGCCACGTACGCCCCGATCGTGGTCGTCGCGGAGGGGGCGATGCCCCGGGACGGGGACATGGTCCTCAAGGACGGCACCCTCGACTCGTACGGACACGTCCGGCTCTCGGGTGTGGGCGAGTGGCTCGCCAAGGAGATCGAGCGGCGGACGGGGAACGAGGCCCGGACCACCGTCCTCGGTCATGTGCAGCGCGGCGGCACCCCCAGCGCCTTCGACCGCTGGCTCGCCACCCGCTTCGGCCTGCATGCCATCGAGGCCGTCCGCGACGGGGACTTCGGGAAGATGGTCGCGCTGCGCGGCACCGACATCGTCCGCGTCCCGATCGCGGAGGCCACGGCGCGGCTCAAGACGGTCGATCCGGAGCTGTACGCCGAGGTGGGGGTCTTCTTCGGCTGAGCATCACCCCGCCCCGGGCCGTATATTCGCAGTTCGCGCATATACGGCCCAACGGTCATCCGAGAGGAAAGTCGTGGAAATCCTTGCATTCGGTGTGCAGGCCGACGAGAAGCCGCTGCTCGAGAAGGCATTCGAGGGACACCACGACATCCGCTGCCTGGAGGTGTTCCTCTCCCAGGACACCGCCCCCATCGCCGCCGGCTACGAGATCGTCTCCACGAGCGTCAACGCCGACCTCGGCGCAGGAGTCCTGCGGACCCTCGCCGACGGCGGCACGAAGTGCGTCGCGCAGCGCTCCACCGGCTTCAACAACATCGACCTCGACGTGGCCGCCGGGCTGGGCCTCACCATCGCCCGGGTCTCGTACTACTCCCCCTACTCCGTCGCCGAGTTCGCCTGGACCCTGGCGCTGGCCGTCAACCGGCGGATCGTCCGCGCCTCCAACCGCACCCGTGACTTCGACTTCAGGCTGGACGGGCTGATGGGCCGCGACCTGCGCGGCCGCACGGTCGGCGTCCTCGGCACCGGGAAGATCGGCGAGGCGTTCACCCGGATCGCCCACGGCTTCGGCATGCGCCTCCTCGGCTGGGACATCGCCGAGAACCCCGCCTGCCTCGAACTCGGCATGGAGTACGTCGAGAAGGAGCAGCTCCTCGCCGAGGCCGATCTGGTCAGCCTGCACGTCCCGCTGCTCCCCGCGACCCGGCACCTCCTGGACGCCGCCGCCCTCAGGACGATGAAGGAGGACGCCATCCTGGTGAACTCCAGCCGGGGCGGCCTCATCGACACCGAGGCGCTGGTGTCGGAGCTCCGCGCCGGCCGGTTCACCGGCGTGGGACTCGACGTGTACGAGGCGGAGGCCGGGCTCTTCTTCCTCGACAAGTCCCTGGAGGTCGTCGCGGACGACACCCTGGCCCGTCTGGTCACCTTCCCGAACGTGGTGGTCACCTCCCACCAGGCGTACTTCACGATCGACGCGGTCGGCCAGATCATCGACACGACCGTCCGGAACGTCCTCGACCACATCGCGGGGCGGCGCAGCGAGAACGTCCTGGTCCCGGCCGCTTCCTAGCCGCTAGACCAGCACCCCGGCGAGCAGGGACGCGGTCAGCGCCGCCCCCTCCATCGTCAGCACCGACTCCGGGTGGAACTGCACCCCCGCGAAGCCCGGCCCGCGCAGGGCGTGGACCTCGTCCGTCTCCGCGTCCCGGCTCACCTCGATCCGGTGCAGGGCCAGTTCGGTGGCGGTGCGGTCGTCGCAGCGGGCGGTGAAGCTGTTGTAGAAGCCGACCGTCTGCTCCTGCCCGAAGAGGTCGATCCGCATCTGCGCACCCTGGAACGGGGTGCGCTTGCGGACGATCTCCAGGCCCAGCTCGGCCGCGATCAGCTCGTGGCCCAGGCAGACGCCGAGCAGTCCGTGCCGGTGGTCCCGTACGAGCTCGGCCGTGAGGCCCCGGAGGAAGCGCATCTTCGGGTCGGCCGCGTCACCCGGGTCGCCGGGCCCGGGGCCGAGCACCACCGGGCCGTCGTGGGCGAGCGCGAGCTCCCGCAGCCCCGGCTCGTCGTAGCGGACGACCGAGACCTCCAGGCCAGATGAGCGCAGCAGGTGCGCGAGCATCGCCGTGAAGGTGTCCTCGGCGTCGATCACCAGCGCGTGGCCGCTCAGCTCGGCCGACCGGACCTGCATCCGCAGCCAGAACGGCGCAAGGTCGGCCCTCCGGGCGTCCAGCGCCGCCCGCACCCGCGGATCGTCCGCGAGCCGGGCCGCCCGGGGGGACTCCTCGCGCGGCCGCCCCTCCCGCACCCCGAGGGCCGTGAGGACGCCCGCCGCCTTGGCATGGGTCTCGGCGACCTCGCCCGCCGGGTCGGAGTGGCGGACCAGGGTCGCGCCGACCGGCACGCGCAGCCGTCCGTCCCCCGAGATGTCGGCGGTCCGGATGAGGATCGGGGAGTCCAGCGTCTGGACCCCGTTCTCGTCGGTGCCGAGCAGGGCCAGGGCGCCCGCGTAGTAGCCGCGCCCGCCGGCCTCGTGCCGCTCGATGACCCGGCAGGCGTTCTGCACGGGCGAGCCGGTGACCGTCGCCGCGAACATCGTCTCCCGCAGCACCTCGCGTACGTCGAGGGACGAACGGCCGCGCAGCTCGTACTCGGTGTGCGCGAGATGCGCCATCTCCTTGAGCCGCGGACCGATCACCACCCCGCCCATGTCACCGACCGTGCACATCATCTTCAGCTCCTCGTCGACCACCATGGAGAGCTCCTCGGTCTCCTTGCGGTCGGCGAGGAAGGCGAGCAGATCCTCGGGGGTCGGCGCGGTGCCGGCCGGGTAGCGGTACGTGCCGCTGATCGGGTTCATCACGACGGTTCCGCCGGACATCCGGACGTGCACCTCGGGGCTCGCCCCGACCAGGGTGCGCTCTCCGGTGTGGACGACGAAGGTCCAGTACGCGCCCCGCTCGCCCGCGAGGAGACGGCGGAAGAGCGCGAGGGCGTCGGCGCGCCCGAAGCCCGGGATCTCGCCGGTGTAGGTACGGCGGATGACGAAGTTGGCGCCCTCGCCCGCACCGATCTCCTCGTCGATCACCCGCCGCACGATCTCGGCGTACGCCTCGTCCGACACGTCGAAGCCGCCGCCCTCCACCCGCACGTCATGGGCCGGCAACTGCTCCATGGCGGCCGCGAGCGGAAGCTCGTACGCCTCCTCGGCGACCAGCACGGAGAGCGGTGTGCCGTCGTCGCGGACGTCGAAGCCGCGCTCGCGGATCTGCCGGAACGGCACGAGGGCCAGCGTCGGCAGCGCGCCGACGGGCAGCTCGGAGAGCCGTTCGGCCTCGTGGACCCCGCCGATCAGCACCTCGACGGTGTCGTGATCACGGCCGGGAGTGCGCCTGCGGAGCAGGGCGAAGGGAGGGCAGGAGTCGTCGAGGAGACGGGAGAGGTCCATGGAGCGGGTTCCTTCCGGGATTCGGAGAGGAACGGCCTCGGGGGAACGAGAAAGGCCGCCCCTCGGGCGGCCTTCGCGTGTCGTGGATGTACGCGCAGTCAGTGGGCCGCCGGATGAGCGGTCCACCACCAGTTCTGGATCTGCAGCGCGAACATACGAGCACTGTAGCCCAGCCGGACACGGAAACGGGGCCCGGTCCGCACCGTGGACGGTGCGGGCCGGGCCCCTTTCTGTGATCGGTCCGATCCGAAGGATCAGAAGATCATGGTGTAGATCTGCCAGCCCGGACCCATCTTGATGCGCCCGCCGATCGGGGACGCGGCGTTGCCCGTGCCCGGGTACAGCCACGCGACGCCGGTGGTGTCGCGGGCCATGAGGTCGACCCTGCCGTCACCGGTCAGGTCGCTCGGGCCGAGGATCACGTTGTGCATGTTCCATCCGGTGCCGACCTGGACCCGGCTGGTGTACGGGGCGGCGGCGTTGCCGGTGCCCTTGTGCATCCACAGGACGCCGGTCTTGTCGCGGCCCAGGATGTCGGCCTTGCCGTCACCGGTCAGGTCGCCGGCGCCGACGATCATGCTGTAGACGTGCCAGCCGGTGCCCAGCTGCGTGCGACCGGTGAACGGGACGGACGGGTTGCCGGTGCCCTGGAAGAGGTACACCGCGCCCGACTTCTCGCGGGTGAGGAGATCGGCCTTGCCGTCACCGGTGAGGTCGCGGGCGCCGACGATCTGGTCGTAGCCGCCCCAGCCGGAGCCGACCTTGACCCGCCCCTTGAACGGCGAGGAGGGGTTGCCGCTGCCCTGGTGGTACCAGAGCACGCCGGAGGCGTCGCGGCCGACGACGTCGCCGGTGCCGTCGGCACGCAGCGCGGTCATCGGGGCGACCAGGTTGTAGACGTTCCAGCCGGTGCCGGCGCGGTAACGACGCAGGAACTGGAAGTTGGCGTTGCCGGTGCCCTGGTACTGCCAGTAGGCGCCGGAGCTGTCACGGGCGATGACGTTGTAGCGGTTGGTGGCGGCGACCGGCGCGGCGGCGGGGACCTCCACGATGTCGCTCTGCTTCACCCAGGTGATCTTGTGGTGGAAGCGGATCGGCACGTAGAGCGTGCTGCCGACGACGTTCTTCTGCGCGGAGCCGAACCAGTCGTCGCCCTGCACCGCCGGGCCGGCCTTCGTGTAGGCCTGACCCGAGGCGAAGGTGAACTTCGTCAGGTTGGCGTTCTCGTCACCCGGGGCGGCGAGGCCCGCGGCGGTGTAGGCGGCGGTCTCCGGGAACGAACGCCCGTAGACCTTGGCCGAGGTCGCCCCTGCCTTCACCTGCACGGTCGTGGCACCGGTGACGGGCACGGTGTACTGACCGCCCGGGTTGTAGAACCAGGCCTTCTTGCCCGCGTACCAGATCGCCGTCCAGTCGTACTGGGCCTCGGCGACGACGTAGCTGCCACCCGCGCGGACCTTGTTCCCGTAGTTCGAGCCCTCGGACCAGAGGGAGGTGAAGTACGGGTCGACCAGCGTCGAGGCGGTCGTCGACGGGGAGGTGTAGAGGTAGCCGAAGTTGGACGGGCGGGCCGTGACGGCGTTGGTTCCGACCGTCAGCTTCGGCTGGTTGGCCGTGGTGAACGGCGGAACGACCCGGACCACCTGGCCGGCCCTGAGCAGACCGCCCGCGCCCTGGTCGCCCTGCGGGGCGCCCAGCAGCTTCATGTAGTGGTTCCAGTCCCAGTACGGGCCCGCGTCCCAGTGGAGCTTGCTGACGCCGGCGTCCGTCTGGAGCGCCACCTCGTCATGGCCGATGATGTGCTCGCGGTCCAGCGGCACGTTGTACTTCGCGGCCAGGAACTTCACGAGGTCGGCGGAGGACTGGTACTGGGACTCGGTGTACCACTTCCCCTCCTTGATCGCGTAGCCCTCGTGCTCCACGCCGATGGCGTGCATGTTGTGGGTCCAGTTGCCCGCGTGCCACGCCAGGTGCTTGTTCTCGATCATCTGGGTGACGAGACCGTCCGAGGCACGGATCAGGTAGTGGGCGCTGCCCGGCACGTCGGGGTTGGTGAGCGCCGCGAGCGAGCCGTCGTAGCCGCCCTCGGTGTCGTGGATGACGATCTGGCGGATGTCCACGCCCTGGTTCGGGCGGTCGCCGAGCGTGTAGTTGCGCTTGCCCGTGCTCGACGTGCGGGACGGCACGAAGTTGCAGCTCAGGCCGGAGGGGCACTCGGGCGTCGGCACGGCCGTCGTGGACGCGAAGCTCGCCGCGAGCGGGACGTTCGAGGGCTTGACCGGCTGGACCGCCGGGTCGGCCGGCAGAGCGACGTACTCGCCGTCCAGGGTGAGCTCGCGCTCGCCCGTCCTGATGGACTCGAAGACGCGCTTCGCGAAGAGGTCGGCGCCCTTCTTGTCGGGCGACTCGCTGTAGCGCGCCACGGCCGGGTACCAGGCGCCCGGGTCGTCGGACAGCTCCGCGCCGGCCTGCTTCTGGTACTCCGCGAGCAGCGCGGCGCCGGCTCGGATGGACTCGGAGGTGTCGTTCTGGACCTCCTCGGCGGAGGCGTCGATCAGCTCGGCGGCCTTGTCCAGGGTGTGCAGCCGGGGGTCGTCGGTGTCGACCTCCGCCTTCTCCAGGATCTGGCGGACCTTGGCGGGGTCGAACGACTTCTCGATCTCGGGCTTGCCGCTGCCGTTGAAGTGCTCGACGGCATCGCCGTCGTGCTTGTCGTCGTCGATGTCCTCCGGGTCGACCTTCGTCAGCCCCATGACGTTGTACGAGCCGGTCGTGCTCGGCTCGCCGTCGTGGGACTCCCACCGCGTCTGCCGGTACGACACGGCCATCAGCACGCTCTGCGGCACGTCGAACTCGCGCGCCGCGTCCGCGAACTGCGACTGCAGCGACGCGTCGGCGCCGTTCTTGTCGTCCGAGGCGCCCAGGATCCCGGGCGACGCCACGGCGATCGTGCCGATGGTCGCGGTGGCGACGATCGCCGCCGCCGCACCGTAAAGCAGCCGTTTCTTCTTGCGGTCCTTGCGGTGCCCTTGAGACACACCCACCCCTGTGATTAATTCAAGCCTCAGATGTTGAAACGCGCGTGAGGGTAACACCACTCGAAGGAGTGACCCTTGTCCGCAGACATTTCGGACGTGCGTCTCAGCCACTGGTCGCGTCCCTGGACAGGTCGCCGGACCCCGTAATGTGGTGGTTGTGACCGTGAACGCTAAGACCACCGCTACCGGTGGCAACACCTGGCGAGACCTTCCCGCGGCGCAGCAGCCTGAGTACCCCGATGCCGAGGCTCTGCGCGATGTGATCGCGGACCTCGAGTCGTATCCGCCGCTCGTCTTCGCGGGCGAGTGCGATCAGCTGCGCGCCCGTATGGGAGCCGTCGCCCGTGGCGAGGCGTTCCTGCTCCAGGGTGGCGACTGCGCCGAGGCCTTCGACGCCGTTTCCGCCGACCACATCCGTGCCAAGCTCAAGACCCTGCTCCAGATGAGCGCCGTCCTGACGTACGCGGCCTCCGTGCCCGTCGTCAAGGTCGGTCGTATCGCCGGGCAGTACTCCAAGCCCCGCTCCAAGGGGACCGAGACCCGCGACGGCGTGACCCTGCCGACGTACCGGGGCGACTCGGTCAACGGCTTCGACTTCAACGAGAAGGCCCGCATCCCGGACCCCGAGCGCCTGAAGCGGATGTACAACGCCTCCGCCTCCACGCTCAACCTGGTGCGCGCCTTCACCACCGGCGGCTACGCCGACCTGCGCCAGGTGCATGCCTGGAACCAGGACTTCGTGAAGTCGTCGCCCTCGGGTCAGCGCTACGAGGCGCTCGCCCGCGAGATCGACAACGCCCTGAACTTCATGAAGGCCTGTGGCACCGACCCGGCCGAGTTCAAGGCCGTCGAGTTCTACGCCTCCCACGAGGCGCTGCTGCTCGACTACGAGGGTGCCCTGACCCGTACGGACTCGCGCACCGGCAAGCTGTACGACACCTCCGGCCACATGGTCTGGATCGGTGAGCGCACCCGCCAGCTCGACCACGCCCACATCGAGTTCGCCTCGCAGATCGCGAACCCGATCGGCATCAAGCTGGGCCCGACGACCACGGTCGACGACGCGCTGACGTACATCGACCGCCTGGACCCGGACCGCGAGCCCGGCCGGCTGACCTTCATCGTCCGCATGGGCGCCGACAAGGTCCGGGACAAGCTCCCGGAGCTGGTCGAGAAGGTCACCGCCTCCGGCGCGACCGTCGCCTGGGTCACCGACCCGATGCACGGCAACACCTTCGAGGCGGCCTCCGGTCACAAGACCCGGCGCTTCGACGACGTGCTCGACGAGGTCAAGGGCTTCTTCGAGGTCCACAAGGGCCTCGGCACGCACCCGGGCGGCATCCACGTCGAGCTCACCGGTGACGACGTCACCGAGTGCGTGGGCGGCGGCGACGAGATCTTCGTCGACGACCTGCACCAGCGCTACGAGACGGCCTGCGACCCGCGGCTGAACCGCAGCCAGTCCCTGGACCTGGCGTTCCTGGTCGCCGAGATGTACCGCGATCAGTAAGTAGCTTCCTACGACCC
>NZ_JBHTTQ010000146.1:0-13934 GCF_042794475.1 Streptomyces sp. NPDC056527 | reverse complement strand
GACGGTATCCCTCACGGGGGTGGTACGCGAACCGGTACTACTCAGGCCTCGACGACGCCGGACGCGGCGACGGCGATCTTGGCGCTGGTCGCGCCGGAGCGGGAGCCCAGGGACTCGATCTTCTTGACCAGGTCCTGGCCCTCGACGACCTCGCCGAAGACGACGTGCTTGCCGTCGAGCCACGGCGTCACGACGGTGGTGATGAAGAACTGGGAGCCGTTGGTGTTGCGGCCCGCGTTCGCCATCGACAGCAGGTACGGCCGGTCGTGCTTCAGCTCGAAGTTCTCGTCGGCGAACTTCTCGCCGTAGATGCTCTTGCCGCCGGTGCCGTTCTGGTTGGTGAAGTCGCCACCCTGGAGCATGAACTCGGGGATGACGCGGTGGAACGGGGAACCGGCGTAGCCGAAGCCGTGCTCGCCGGTGGCGAGCTCACGGAAGTTCTTCGTCGTCTTCGGGACGACGTCGTCGAACAGCGTGAAGACGATGCGGCCCGCGGGCTCGTCGTTGATCGTGATGTCGAAGTAAACGTTGTTGCTCATGGGGACATCCTGTCATTCCCGCTCACGCAGCGCGCGCACGGGCTGCCTATCGGAGGGTCACAGGAGTCCGCCGGCGTCCGGAGCCTGGGGCAGGGCGTCGGTCACATGCGGCGCGGCCCCGTCCCGGAGGGGGGCGACCGGGTTGTCGTTCTGCAGGAGACCGGTGGTGCCGGTCGCGCCGTGGTCGGCCGCCGAGGCATGCGGCGGCGGGGTGACGAGGGCCGTGACGACACCGGCGGCGAGGGAGGCGATGGCGAGCATGCTGCGCTTCTTCATGCCCTGGTCAACTGTCGAGAGGCCCGGGGGTTACGGCCTGCGTCCCAGGTAGAACAGAACGCGAAGTTCATATCGCCCGTATTCCACACAAAACATCTGCAACCGTATGGTTGTGAGGGATGTCTTTCCCAGTGACACCACTGTCCCCGTACAGGCAGGAATTGGGGGACGTCATGCTTCACCGTCAGAGCCTCGCGGCTGTGGCCGCCGGCATTCTTCTGGCCGCCGGGATCGGTGCCACGATCCCCGCCGGCGCCTCCACGGACCGGTCCCGGGCGACGACACCGCCCTCGACCGCCCTGGTGGTCAACGCCCGCTGGGGCGGGCACCCCTCCTTCGACCGGCTCGTCGTCGACGTCCGGGGCGCGATGCCCCCGGTCACCGTGACCCCGGTCGACGCACTGCACTACGACGGCTCGGGCGAGCGGGTTCCGCTCAAGGGGAAGTACTTCCTGGAGATCCGCTTCTCCCCCGCCGCGGCGCACGACGAGTCCGGCCGGTCCGTCTACCAGGGCCCCCGGCTCCTGAAGATCTCCCTGCCCATGCTCAAGGGTGTCGCCCTCACCGGTGACTTCGAGGGTGTGGTGACCATCGGAGCGGCCTTCGACACCAAGCCGGCCTACAAGACCTTCACGCTCCACTCCCCCGAGCGCTTCGTGCTCGACATCAACCACCCGGTCGGCTGCCGGGCCTGAAGGGAGGCGCACGGCGGGGCCGTCACGTGACGTGCCCCGCCGCGGGGCTCAGAGGTCGGCGCACGTCTCCACGTACACGGTCCTGCCGGAGCGGCGGGCGCGGTCGATCTCGACGAGCCGGGCGAAGCTCCCCGGCGTCATCTCCCGCCGCCATTCGGCCAGGGTGCGCAGACGGAACTCGCTGTGCTCGTCAGGGTCGAGGACGACACCGGCCAGCTGCTCGTCCGTCAGTACGCCGCCGTCGAAGACGAATCCGATGTGGTTGGCCGGCCACTCCTCGCCACGGTCCGACACGAAGTGGGTGCCGAGGAGCCGCGGCTCGCCCTCGAAGACGATCCCGGTCTCCTCGTGACACTCCCGTACGGCGGTCTCCCACGGGGTCTCGCCCGGGTCCATGTTGCCGCCCGGCCACTGCCACAGCTCGGTGCGGTAGGTGGCGCGCAACTGGAACGGCCGGCCGGCGGTGTCGGTGAAGTACAGGCAGGCGTACGCCGTCGCCCTCGGCAGCGTCGCGATGTACTCGGCGGGCGGCAGCCAGGTGTTCGCCATGGGGCAGCTCTCTTTCGACGGGCGGATGGATCACGTCCATCCAACCGGTCGCGGGAGCCCGCATCCGGTGTGCCGCGGGTGCGTCACCGGATGGTGTGATCACGGGGTCACCAGGCCCGCCTCGTACGCGATGATGACGAGCTGGACCCGGTCGCGTGCGTCGAGTTTGGAGAGCAGCCGGGTCACGTAGGTCTTGGCCGTGGCGACGCTGATGACGAGCTGTTCGGCGATCTCGGTGTTGGAGAGTCCGCGGCCGATGAGGGCCAGGACCTCTCGTTCCCGCTCGGTGATGGAGTCGAGGGCGCGCCGTCGCGGCGGGCCTGAGGCGGGGCGGCCCGCGAAGTCCTCGATGAGACGGCGGGTCACGCTCGGCGCGATCAGGGCGTCCCCCGCGGCGACGACACGGATCGCGGCGAGGATGTCGTCCAGGCCCATGTCCTTGACGAGGAATCCGCTCGCCCCGGCGCGCAGCGCACCGTAGACGTAGTCGTCGTCGTCGAACGTGGTGAGGACGAGGACGCGGGTCGTGGCCTGGTCCGTCATGATCCTGCGGGTGGCCTCGATGCCGTCCATGCCGGGCATTCGGAGGTCCATCACGACCACGTCCGGGCGGAGGGTCCCGGCCAGTTCGACGGCTTCCGCTCCGTTGCCCGCCTCGCCGACGACGTCGAGGCCGGGGGTCTCGGCGATCACCATCCTCAGCGCGGTGCGGACGAGGGGCTGGTCGTCGGTGAGGACGACGCGAACGACGTCGTCGGCCGGGGCGGTCATCGGACTCCTGTCGGTACGGGGAGGCGGGCGGTGACCCGGAAGCCGCCTTCCGGGCGTGGTGCGGCGGAGAACTCGCCGTGGAGCAGGGCGACGCGCTCGCGCATGCCGACGAGACCGAAGCCCGGGCCCGCGCCGGGGTCCTCGCCCCGTCCGTCGTCGACGACCTCGATGAGGAGCTCGTCCTCCTGGGAGTCGACGGTCACCCGGCAGCGGTCGGCGGCCGCGTGGCGCACCACGTTGGTGACGGACTCCTGGATGATGCGGAACGCCGAGAGGTCGATGTCCGGGGGCAGCGGGCGCCGTTCGCCGCGCCATCGCACGTCCACCCTGACGCCGGCGGCCGTCGTGGTGGCGGCGAGCGCCTCGACGTCGGCGAGTCCGGCGGTGGGCCTCAGCCCGGAGCCGTCCGGCTGCCCGTGCTCGCGCAGCGCCCCGAGCATCCGCCGGAGGCCGGACAGCGTCTCCCGGCCGGCGTTCTCCACGGCGACCATCGCCTGTCGTGCCGCGGCAGGCTGGGTGTCCACGACCCGTGCAGCGGCGCCTGCCTGGAGGGCGATGACGCCGATCGCGTGGGCGACCATGTCGTGCATCTCGCGGGCGATCCGCAGCCGCTCGTCGGTGACCGCCTTGGCGGCGGCCTGTGCTGCCGCGTCGGCGCGTGCGGCGCGGGCCTGGTGGGCCGAGCGCCCCAGCAGCCAGGCGACGAAGGCCGTGAGGGCCACCGCGATCTCCGCCGACGTGCCGACGCTCCAGCCCTTCGCCAGGCGGAATCCGAGAAACGCGGCGAGCACCCCGAGCGCGAGGGCGAGGGCGATGATCCCGGTGCGGCGGGGCCGGCCGGCGGCGATGACGTACAACGCCACCTCGACGGCGAGGAACTGGGCGAGGGGGATCTCTCCGACGCTCAGCGGGATCGTCGCCATCACCGAGGCGACGAGCAGCAGGCCGAGCGCGGCCAGCGGCCGGCCCCGCAGCAGTCGGGCACCGACGAGCACCAGGGCGGTGGCGACCGCCAGGAACAGCATGCCGTCCCAGCGGAGGTACAGGACCCCGGCTCGTACGGGGGGTTCGTTCTCCCCGGGCAGTTCCAGCCGGATGAGGAGGGTGAAGACCGCGCCCGCGCACCAGGCGACCACCGTCCAGACGGCGGGTGGCACACGTTTGACCAGGGGCGGGGGCGCGGTCGTCGGCATGATCGCGATCCTAGGCGCGGGCTACGACGAAGGCATCGGACCTGGGGTGTACATCCCGGGTCGACAGGTGCCGGCGCCGACTGTCGGCTCCGGTCCGACGACGCGCCGCGACCGCGCGCGGCACCGTGGTCGCCGTGATCGAAGTCAACGAACTCACCAAGCGATACGGCGCCACGACCGCCGTCGACGGGCTCACGTTCGCCGTCCGGCCCGGTCGCGTCACCGGCTTCCTCGGCCCCAACGGCGCGGGCAAGAGCACCACGTTGCGGATGGTCCTTGGCCTGCATGCCCCGACGAGCGGCTCCGTCACCGTCGACGGGCGGTCGTTCCGCGATCTGCCGCGCGGTCTGCGGCACGTCGGCGCGCTGCTCGACGCCGGTGACGTGCACGGCGGGCGCACGGCACGGGCCCATCTGTCCCTGCTCGCCCGGAGCAACAGCATCCCGCTCTCCCGAGTCGACGAGGTTCTGGAGGAGGTCGGCCTCGCCGCCGCGGCGAGGCGGCGGATCGGCGGGTTCTCCCTCGGAATGCGTCAGAGGCTCGGGATCGCGGCCGCGCTGCTCGGCGACCCGCCGGTGCTGCTCTTCGACGAGCCGCTCAACGGACTCGATCCGGAGGGCGTGAAGTGGGTGCGCGGGCTGTTCCGGCGGCTGGCCGCCGAGGGCCGTACGGTCTTCGTCTCCAGCCATCTGATGTCGGAGATGGAGAACACGGCCGACGATCTGGTGGTCGTGGGCCGGGGCGAGCTGATCGCGGCGGAGAGCCTGGCCGCGTTCGCGACCCGCGGTACGCGGCCGACCGTGACGGTGGTGAGCCCGGACTCCGCCGCGCTGCGGGACGTGCTGCTCGCCGAAGGCGTCTCCGTCGAGGCGCCGGGCGGCGATCTGCTGACCGTGGCCGGGCTGCCGGCGGCCCGGATCGGGGAACTGGCCCTCCGGCACCGCTTCCTGCTGCACAAGCTGACGCCCCGAACCGCCTCGCTGGAGGAGGCGTTCATGGAACTCACCGCCGACAGCGTCGAATACCTCGCAGGAGACTCCCGATGACCGCGCTCGCCTCCGTCCGCGCGCCCGCCGAGCTCGCCGTCGAGCCGCCGGCCCGCTTCCGGGATCTGCTCGCCGCCGAGTGGATCAAGCTGTGGTCACTGCGCTCGACGCCGTGGTCCCTCCTCGGCGCCGAGCTGGTCGTGATCGCCTTCAACGTCGGTTACGCATGGGACCACTACCGCTACTGGCCGACCTTCGACCGCGAGCACCAGGCGTATTTCATCGCGGAGAGGATGGCGCTGTGGGACGCCTTCACGACGAACGCCGGCATGGTCCTGATGCTCTGTTTCAGCGCCATCGGCGCCCTGACGGTCGTCGGCGAGTACGGCACCGGAATGATCCGTACGACGTTCGCGGCCGTTCCCGCCCGCAGGTCGGTGATGGCGGCCAAGCTGCTCGTCGTCACGGCGGTCACGACGGTCTAGTGACGGCCCCGGCCTCACCGGAGCTCGTCGTCCGGAAGCTCGCCCGGCAGGTGGTCGATCCGGCGCAGCACCAGGTGCTCGTGGATCAGACGCCCCACGAGGGCGGCTCCGTAGACGACGAAGCCGACGCCGACCAGCCAGGACTGCAGCACGAGGACCGTACCGAACTGACCGTACGTCACCGCGTTGGAGGCGATCAGCGGGGAGAAGACGAACTGGGAGAAGATCCGCAGCCCGAACAGTCCCAGGGCCGTGCAGACGGCTCCCGGGGCGAGCGCGCGCCAGCGGATGCGGCCGCACAGCAGGAAGCGCTGGGACCACCAGAAGAACAGGAAGGCGCCGATGATGTCGCCGAGGGCGATGAAGACGGTGACGGTCCTGGAGTGCTGCTCGGGGGCCTCGACGAAGAGCAGGAGGGCGGCGATGAGGACGGCCAGCCAGACGACGTGGCGCCACATGGTGTGCCAGCGGGCGGTGGGCAGGTCCCAGACCCGTTCGTAGCCGGTCTGCACCGCGGATCCGAAGGTCACACCGAACGCGGCGAGCGCGGCGAGACCGAAGGCCGTGGTGCGCTGCAGTGCCGCTCCCGGCTTGCCGAAGAGCTGCTCGACCTCCTCCTGCGACACCTCGGAGACGCCGAGGCCCTGCACCAGCCAGCGGGCGAAGCCCTGGCCGCTGGCGAGGTCGGCGGCGGCGACGACGATGAGCAGGGGGACCAGGGTGAGGAGGCTGAGCGCCGCGAAGCCCATCGCGCGGTGCATGAGCTCCACGTCGCGCCCGCGGTTCCAGGCGAGCCCGACGACCGAGTTCAGGACGGACCGATGGAGCCGCTGGAACCAGTGGCCGTGCTCGGCGGGGGCACCGTCGTGGGGCGCACCGGGAGAGGGGGGCATGTCACGGGGAGTACCCGCCGGGCGCCGTGACCCCTCCGTCATGCCGCCGAACGGGGGGTACGCGAGGGGTGGCGGGTTCAGCGGTCGAGCGGCCGGGCGCCCGGGCCCGGGCGGACGGAGACGTCGCGCGGGCCCAGGGTGGCGTGCTCCTCGCCCTGGCACTCGACGACGACGCGGACGGGCGCGCCGCAGTCGGTGTGCCGGATGTCGAGGGAGGGCCCTTCGGGATCGGCGGCGTGGGTGTCGCCCCACTGTTTGAGGGCGAGGAGGACGGGCCACAGATCGCGCCCCTTGGGCGTGAGCCGGTACTCGGAGCGGGTGCGGGTCCCGGGCTCCCGGTAGGGCTCGGCGCGCAGGATGCCGGCGGCCGTCAGCTTGCGCAGCCGGTCGGCGAGGACGGCCTCGGACATGCCTATGTGGCGGCGGAACTCCTCGTAACGGCGTACGCCGTTGAAGGCGTCCCGGACGATGAGCAGGGACCACTTCTCGCCGACGACGTCGAGCGTACGGCCGACCGAGCAGTTCGCGGTGTCCGTCTCCAGCCACTTCATCGCCACACTCTACCCAGCTGGCTTCGTCGTTGACAGTCAGCCGACGGCAGGGCTAGCTTCGATCTTCGTAGCCAGGTGGCGCGGTCGGACGAGTGAACGGAACAGGCATGAAGCGGTCACGCACGGTCGAGTGGGAGGACGCCGCGGCCACCGCGAGCGCGGCGGGGACGATGGCGGGGCTGGACTTCCTGCGGGAGATCGCGGCCGGCCGGCTTCCGGGCGCTCCGCTCGGGGCCCTGCTGGGCTTCTCGCTGGAGGAGGTGGAGCACGGCCGCGCGGTGTTCGGCTTCGAACCGGCCGAGGAGCACTACAACCCGATCGGCAGCGTGCACGGGGGCGTGTACGCGACGCTGCTGGACTCGGCCGCGGGGTGCGCCGTGCACTCGACGCTCCCCCAGGGCATGGCGTACACCTCGCTGGACCTGTCGACCCGGTTCCTGCGCCCGATCACCATGGACACGGGGAAGATCCGCGCGATCGGCACGGTGATGAGCCAGGGCCGCCGCACGGCGCTCGCGGAGGCCGGACTCTACGACTCCTCCGACCGGCTTCTCGGACATGCCACGAGTACGTGCATGTTGTTCCCGATCGGCTGACGCGAGCGCCCTCGGCGGCGGTGGGCTCAGCGCGGTCCGGAGGTGAGGCAGGTACGGCTGCGCGTGCAGCCGTCCGGCGCGCTGTCCGGGACCCGGGTGGAAGCCTGGAGCGCGGCGCTCACCAGCGTCGCCAGCAGGTCGATGTCGGAGCCCATGTCCAGACGGACCGTCACCCAGCCCGATCCGGCGCGCAGTCGGACGGCGCTGGAGCCCAGCAGGGCGGGACGTAGTTTGGCGATCATGGCTCGGGTGAGGTGGACATCGGCCTCGTGCTCACCGTGGAAGTGCACGATGTCCTGTGTCGCGGTACGAAGACCGAGTTCGGCGCCGCACTGCACGCGGCCGGGGACCAGCGAGGGCCAGCTCATCAGACGTTCACCGGCGTGCCGGGCTGTGTTCATACCAGGAGCGTGCCGGGGCGAAGGGCCCTGCACAAGCGTCCTGCGGAAAGAATCGCGCCGAGGCGTGAAACCGATACATCCCTGGTGACGCAGGGCGCGCACGGGCTCACAAAGCGCCTCGTACCGAGGGCTGTTCAGGAGCGTCGGCGGGGTCCGCTCGGGGGTCGGACGGCGGCCGTGGCGGTGCCGTCCGGACGTCGGACGTGGTGGCGCGATACGGAGGGCGGAGTGACACGGTCCGAACGGCGGGAGGCCGCCGGGGAGGGCGTGACGCGATCCGGGACGGCGGCCGTCGGGCGCGATCCCGGGAGCGTGTCCCGGCGGCCGCGGCCACGGTCAGGACGGCGGGGCGACGCCGGCGAAGACCACCTCGAACTCCTCGATGCTCCGCGTGATCACGCGCGCCTGCGCGGTGGCCTCCCCCCTGATCGCCGCGACTCCGGCACGGGAGGCCGCCAAGGCGTCGCGGTCGCTCCAGACGACACCCACGCTCGCCCGCCCCTTGGCACGGTCGACGAGCAGGGACCCGCCCTCGAAGCCGGGCAGGGCGTCGAGTCGGGGCAGTGCCACGTCCCGGAAGAAGTTCGCCAGCCGGTCCGTGTCGGCGGGGTCGAACTCCAGCCGCGCCAGCCGGAACCACGCCCCGGGCCCGACGGACCGCGGGGGCCTGGCGACCGCCGCCTCCCAGTTGTCGACGGCCGCGGTCTGGGCGAACGGCGCGAGCTCGACGGCCCGCCGTTCGCGCAGCTGCTCGTCGCTGTCCTGCCGGGACTTCTCGTCGTCCCACCAGGTGGCCGTGAAGAGCTTTCCGAGCTCCCGGTCGACGAACAGCCCCATGCCCCGGAACCCCGGCAGTTCCGACACCAGGGCGCGGCCTTCGGAGGCGGTCGCGTCGACGGCGGCGCCGAGCTTGGCCGGATCTCCTGTCGCATACAGCGTGCGCACGTACACAGCGGTCCCTTCGTCCTGCCCGGCGCGGCGCCCGCGAGGGCTCGCCGGGCATGGGCGAGCCCGGGTGGACCCGCCTCCCGGGTCCATGCGACGGCCTGGACCACCGGGGCGCACCCGGGCCGGGGCGTTCGGGTGACCGGCCGCACGCGCCACCGGTGCCTCGCGCGGCCCGCCGGCGTCGCGGCATCGGTGGTGAACCGCCGGACCTCCTAGGGCGTGTTGCGAAAGTAGCGCCGTCCGCCCGCAGGGCGGGCCCCGCGGCGTCATGGGGGTCTCCCCTGCTCGAGCGCAGCCGAGAGCTTGGGGGAGCGTGCGCTCGCAAGGCGGAGGGTCGCCCTCGTACCGGGCGTACTCGCGCGATCCCGACAACCACCGCGTGGGGGCACCTCCCGTGCCCGAAGGGCTACGGGGGAGTGCGTGCCTGGGGGTACCTCCCAGCGGTAGCTGGGGGAGCGTCCCGGGGCAGGCGGGACCTTCGCAACACGCCCTACGTCGCGTGGCGTTCGCGCAGGCGTGCCGCGAGGACGGCGACGTCGTCCTCGGCATGGTGGGCGTCGAGCCGCTGGAGGACCTCCTCGACGAGCTCCTCGGGGCCGGATCCGGGGCGCAGCCGGAGCGAGGACAGCCGCGCGAGCGAGACGTCGATGTCCTCGCCGCGTCGCTCGACCAGCCCGTCGGTGAAGAGGACGAGGGTGTCGGAGGGGCCGAGGGCGCGGGTGACGGGTTCGTACCCGCCGACGCCGGTGCCCAGCGGCGGGCCGACGGGGAGCTCGACGAGGTCGGCGGAGCCGTCGGCGGCGAAGACCACGGGTGGCAGATGCCCGGCGCTCGCGAAGGTGGCGACGCCGCGTGCCGGATCGACCTGGACCAGCAGACAGGTCGCGGGCCGCAGCCCGCCGTCGTCCGCGACGACGGAGTCGAGCTGGCGCAGCACCCGGTGGGGCGGCAGGTCCGTGGAGGCCACGTCCCGCAGCGCCGAGCGGTACGCGTTCATGTCGACGGCCGCGTCGAGGCCGTGTCCCATCACGTCGCCGACCACGAGGAGGCTGCGGCCGAAGTGGAGCCGCACGGTCTCGAACCAGTCGCCGCCCACCAGCGTCCGGGCGCCGGCCGGCAGATAGCGGCCGGAGACCTCCAGGTTGGGGTGCGGCCGGCCCGGCTCGGCGACGAGCGCCTGCTGGAGATGGAAGGCGGTCCGCTCGGTGGCGCTGAGCCGACGGGCGTGGCCGAGATGGACCGCGGCGAGCCGTGCCGCGTCGTGGACGGTGGCCGTCTCGTGCTCGGTCGGGGCGGCGGCCCGTACGCTGACGGCGCTCACGGACCCGATGACCCGGCCGTGCCACTCCAGCGGCGCCGACACGACCCGTACGGCGACGCCGCCGGGTGCCACGTCCGCGTAGCTGTGGGGTGCCCTCTCCTCGTGCCGCGGCTCCACCCGGTCGACCAGCTTCGGGTCCCCGGCCACGGCCGCACGCGCCCAGCCGGGCCCTTCCTCGGGCCGGACGTCCACGGCCGCCGCCTCGTACCCGTGCCGGCAGAGGAACGCGGCCAGGTCCTCACAGATGCCCCGCTCGTCGGGGTTCGAGCCGATCTCTCCGATCGCGTCCGTCGCGGCTCTCAGCCGGGCCAGGACAGCCGCGTGTTCCTCGACCAGGGAGGCCGGTTCCCCCGCTCGCTCCGACAAGGCACCTCCACCGCCGCTACGGCCCCGAGCAGCGCACACATCCCATTGGACCAGCGGGGCGACGCACCCGCGCGCCGCACCGGCCGGACCAGGAGTCCATCACATTCCGTGACCCCATCACCAGATCTTTCCGCCGCCACGCTACGCCGCGCCGGCGATCTCGTCCGACCGTCACACGATTCCGCCCGGCCCTCGCCGCCTCTGCCGCGTTCGGAGCCCTGCGTGTAACACCCGTAACCCCCGTATCACCCGTAACGCCGGTGACCTTGGCCGCACTTGCGGTCCGAACGGTTGTGGCCCGCGGCGGGAGCTGATCGAGTACGTTCCTGGCTACTGGCCAGTACGAACATTCCGCGGCTCCGGGGAGAACCACCGATGACGACCGGGTACTTCACCTCCGTCGACGACGTCGCCGAGCGGCTCGCCGCCACCGGCTATCTGGCCTCGCCCGCCGTCGCCACCACCGTCTTCCTCGCCGACCGGCTCGGCAAGCCGCTCCTCGTCGAGGGCCCTGCCGGGGTCGGCAAGACCGAGCTGGCCAAGGCCGTCGCCCAGGTCGCGGACGCCCGTCTGGTGCGGCTCCAGTGCTACGAAGGCGTCGACGAGTCCCGCGCCCTCTACGAGTGGAACCACGCGAAACAGCTGCTGCGCATCACGGCGGGGCGCGACGAGTCCTGGGACGAGACGCGCACGGACATCTTCAGCGAGGAGTTCCTGCTCCCCCGCCCCCTCCTCACCGCGATCCGCTCCGCCGACCCCACGGTGCTCCTCATCGACGAGACGGACAAGGCCGACGTCGAGGTCGAGGGGCTGCTCCTGGAGGTGCTCAGCGACTTCCAGATCACCGTCCCCGAGCTCGGCACGATCACCGCCACCCGGCGCCCCTTCGTCGTCCTCACCTCCAACGCGGGCCGCGAGCTCTCCGAGGCGCTGCGCCGCCGCTGTCTCTTCCTCCACATCGGCTTCCCCGAGGAGGAGCTGGAACGGCGGATCGTCACCACGAAGGTGCCGGGGCTCGACCAGGCCCTCGCCGCCTCCGTGGTGCGGGTCGTCGGCGCGCTGCGGGCGATGGACCTGCGGAAGGTGCCGTCGGTCGCCGAGACGATCGACTGGGCCCGCACCCTGCTCGCCCTGGGCGCCGACACGCTCGACGAGTCGGTGGTGCGCGACAGCCTGGGCGTGATCCTCAAGCATCAGGACGACATCCAGAAGGCGGCGGCCAAGCTCGACCTGGACGCGGTGTGAGCACCCCGCCGACGGGCGCGCCGGACCGGCTCACCGGTATGGTGCACGCCCTGCGGGCCCACGGCCTCTCCATCGGCACGGGCGAGAGCGTGGACGCGGGCCGTGCCCTGGAAGTGATCGGCTTCACCGACCGGGAGCGGATGCGGGAGGCGCTCGCCGCCACCCTGCTCCACAAGGAGTCGCACCGCGCTCTCTTCGACCGCGTCTTCGACCTGTACTTCCCGCTGACCGCCGGCCCTGACGAGGGGGCCGCGGCCGGGGAGTTCGACACGGCCGCACTGCGGGAGCGGCTGGCAGCCGCGCTGGCCGCGGACGACCGGCCGGCCCTGACGCGGCTCGCGGGCGAGGCGGTGGGCGGCCTCGGAGGCTTTGGCTCCGCGCCGGAATCCGACGGCTGGTCCTCGTACCAGACCCTCGCCCGGCTCCGTCCCGAGACGCTCCTCGCGCGCGTGCGGGCCATGCTCCGGGAGACCGCGGCGGACGACGCCGACTTCACCGACCGGCTGACGGACGACGAGATCCGGCGGCGCATCGAGGCGTTCCGTGAACGGGTGCGGACCGAGGCACGGCGGCGGGTCGCCGAGCGCCAGGGCAGGGACCGGGTCGCACGCCGTGCCGTGGCCGGCACCGCGGACAGTGTCGACTTCCTGCTCGCGGGCCGCGCCCAGCTGGAGGAACTGCGCACGACGGTACGGCCGCTGGCGAGAAAGCTGGCCACCCGTCTCGCGGCCCGGCGTCGACGCGCCGCGAGGGGGCGGATCGATCTGCGGCGGACGCTGCGCGGCTCGCTGTCGACCGGGGGCGTCCCGATGCGGCCGGTGCTGCGGCGCCGCCGTCCCGGGCGGCCGGAGCTCGTCCTGCTCTGCGATGTCTCGGGATCCGTCGCCGGATTCGCGAACTTCACGATGTTGCTGGTCCAGGCCCTGCACGACCAGTTCAGCAAGGTCCGCGTGTTCGCCTTCGTCAACCGGGTCGACGAGGTGACCGATCTGATCGCGCGGGGCTCGGCGGATCCGGCGGGTCTCGGCACGCGCATCCTCGAGGAGGCCGAACTGACCGGCTGGCACGGGCAGAGCGACTACGGGACCGCGCTGGGCGAGTTCGCCGAGCGGTACGCCGACGCCATCGGGCCGCGCACCGCCGTGTTCGTCCTCGGCGACGCCCGGACGAACATGAGCGACCCGAACGTGCCGGCGCTGAAGCTGATCGCGGACCGGGCGCGCCGGATCCACTGGCTCAACCCGGAGCAGCCCTCGCTCTGGTCGACGGGAGACTCGGTGGCGCTCACCTACGCCGAGCTGGTGGAGATGCACCCGTGCCGCAACGCGCGGCAGCTGGGCGAACTGATCGGGCGGCTGCTGCCCATCTGATGCCCGCCGTGGCACCATCGCGGCATGACGCAGCCGAACGACGCATCGGGCACGGACCTGCCGCGGGGTATCGGAGCACCCGCCACGCGGGCGTTCACCGCCGCCGGTTACACCACGCTCGAACAGTTCGCCGGAGTGCCCAAGGCCGAACTCCTGGCACTGCACGGCGTAGGGCCCAAGGCGCTGCGCGTGATCCAGGAGAGTCTGGAGGAGCGGGGACTGTCGCTCGGCTGACCCTCATCCGCCGCGCTTCCGCTCCTCCTCCTCGTCGTCGACGATCTCGGCGTCGACCACGTCGTCGTCGGCCTTGGCCTCGCCCTGCGGGGCGTCGCCGCCGCCGGCGGCCCGGGCGGCCTGGGCGTCGGCGTACATGGCCTGGCCGAGCTTCTGGGAGACGGCCGCGACCTTCTCCGTGGCGGTACGGATCTCCTCCGTGCCGTCGCCCTCGCCGGACGCGCCCTTGAGCTTCTCCTTCAGCTCGGCGACGGCGGCCTCGACCTCGGTCCTGACGTCACCGGGGACCTTGTCCTCGTTGTCCTTGAGGAACCTCTCCGTCTGGTAGACCAGCTGCTCGCCCTGGTTACGCGCCTCGGCGGCCTCGCGACGACGGTGATCCTCGTCCGCGTACTTCTCGGCCTCCTGACGCATCCGGTCGACCTCGTCCTTCGGCAGCGAGGAGCCACCGGTGACGGTCATCTTCTGCTCCTTGCCCGTGCCCAGGTCCTTCGCGGTCACGTGCATGATGCCGT
>NZ_JBHTTQ010000145.1:0-14272 GCF_042794475.1 Streptomyces sp. NPDC056527 | reverse complement strand
CCGTCGAGCGCATGATGCGCGACGCCAAGATCACCCAGATCTACGAAGGCACCAACCAGGTCCAGCGCATCGTCATGGCCCGCAACCTCCCGTAATCGTCTGTCACTTGAAAGGAGCCAGGCCGTGACCCTGAGGATCGCTGTCTGTGTGAAGTACGTACCCGACGCGACCGGCGACCGTGGTTTCGCCGACGACCTGACGGTCGACCGCGACGAGGTCGACGGCCTGCTGTCGGAGCTGGACGAGTACGCGGTCGAGCAGGCGCTGCGCATCTCGGAGGAGTCCGACGACGCCGAGGTCACCGTCATCACCGTCGGCCCGGACGACGCCAAGGACGCGCTGCGCAAGGCCCTGTCCATGGGCGCCGACAAGGCGGTCCACGTCAACGACGACGACATCCACGGCTCCGACGTCATCGGCACCTCCGCGATCGTCGCCAAGGCGCTGGAGAAGACCGGCTTCGACCTGGTCGTCTGCGGCATGGCGTCGACCGACGGCACCATGGGCGTGCTGCCGGCGCTGCTGGCCGAGCGGCTGAACCTCCCGCAGGTCACCCTGCTCTCCGAGGTCTCCGTGGAGGACGGCCTCGTGAAGGGCCGCCGGGACGGCGACGCCGCCACCGAGCTGCTCGAGGCCCCGCTGCCGGCCGTCGTCTCGGTCACCGACCAGTCGGGCGAGGCCCGTTACCCCTCCTTCAAGGGGATCATGGCCGCCAAGAAGAAGCCGGTCGAGGAGCTGGACCTGGACGACCTCGAGATCGACGCCGACGAGGTCGGTCTGGCGGGGTCCTGGACCCTGGTCGAGTCGGTCGCGGCCCGCCCCGCCCGTACCGCGGGCACGATCGTCACCGACGAGGGCGACGGCGGCAAGCAGCTCGCCGCGTTCCTCTCCGCCCAGAAGTTCATCTGACCCACCGTCACTATCGTTCAGGAGCAAGGAATCATGGCTGAGATCCTGGTTCTCGTGGACCACGCCGACGGTGCGGTCCGCAAGCCGGCGCTCGAACTGCTCACCCTGGCCCGCCGGATCGGCGAGCCGACGGCCGTCGTGCTCGGCGCCGGCGAGGCGGCGGCGTCCATCGCCGCGACCGCCGGGGAGTACGGCGCCGCCACCGTGTACGTCGCGGACGGCGCCGAGTTCACCGAGCAGCTCGTCGTGCCCAAGGTCGACGCGCTGACCCAGATCGCGAAGGACAAGGGCGTCGCCGCCGTCCTGGTCACCTCCTCCGGCGAGGGCAAGGAGGTCGCCGCCCGCGTCGCGCTGCGTCTCGGCTCCGGTCTGATCACCGACGCCGTGGAGCTGGAGGCCGGCGACAAGGGCCCCGTCGCGACCCAGTCCGTCTTCGCCGCCTCGTACCAGGTGAAGTCGGCCGTGTCGCACGGCGTCCCGGTCATCACGGTCAAGCCCAACTCCGCCGCGCCGGAGGCCGCCCCGGCCGCCGGTACGGTCGAGAACGTCACCGTCGCCTTCACCGGCAACGCGGCCAAGGTCGTCTCGCGCACCCCGCGCGTCTCCACCGGCCGTCCCGAGCTGACCGAGTCCGCGATCGTGGTCTCCGGCGGCCGTGGTGTCGGCGCGGCCGAGGGCTTCGAGGTCGTCGAGAAGCTCGCCGACTCCCTCGGCGCGGCCGTCGGCGCCTCGCGCGCCGCGGTGGACGCCGGCTGGTACCCGCACTCCAACCAGGTCGGCCAGACGGGCAAGCAGGTCTCGCCGCAGCTGTACATCGCGGCGGGCATCTCCGGTGCGATCCAGCACCGGGCCGGTATGCAGACGTCGAAGACCATCGTGGCCGTCAACAAGGACGCCGAGGCCCCGATCTTCGACCTCGTCGACTACGGCGTGGTCGGCGACCTCTTCGAGGTCCTGCCGCAGCTGACGGACGAGATCGGCGCGCGGTAGGGGCCGGTCCCCGCAACAAGGAAGCGGCCCGGTGGCACTCTGTGCCACCGGGCTGCTTCCGTCGTGTCCGGGCTCGGATCGGATCCGGCGGGGACGATCTCGTCGAGTTCCGGCTCGGAACCGGGGGGTCGGTCCTGTCGCGCGCCGGCTCGGAGCGGGCGGGCCGGTCCTGTAGTACTCCGGCTCGGAGCCGGTCGCGACGGTCCTCTGGTGCTCGGGATCGGATCCGGTCGGGCCGGTCCCGGCTCGCTCGGACTCGGAACCGGGCCAGGCCGCTTTCATCGCGCCTGGGCTCGGAACTGGGCCAGGCCGCTTTCATCGCGCCTGGGCCCGGAACCGGGCCAGGCCGCTTTCATCGCGTCTGGGCTCGGAACCGTGCCGGGGCGCTTTCATCGTGTCTGGGCCCGGAACCGGGCCTGGTCGATCTCGTCGATCTCCGACGCGGATCCGGCCGGGTCGGTCCTGCCTCGCTCCGACGCGGATCCGGACGGGACGGTCCTGCCTCACTCTGGCTCGGAGCCTGTCAGGGCGGCCCAGCCTCGCTCCGGCTCGGTCGCTCGGGACGGTCCTCGCTCCGGCCCCCAACCGGACGGGACGGCCCAGCCTCGCTCCGGCCCGGAACCCGTCAGGGCGCCCCGCCTCACCCCGGCCCGGAACCGGTCGGGACGGTCCTGCCTCGCTCCGGCTCGGGGCGGTTCGTCCGCTCAGATCCAGCCGTCGAGCGGGACCTCTTCGCAGAGCCGGACGACCGGCTGCGCCGCCACCGCCGAGCGGGCGGAGAGCTTCACCCGGACACCGGGGCGCACCGCGTGCAGCGGCCCGTCGACCCGGCAGCGGACCACGAAGCCCTCGGCCATGTGCACCGGCCACAGGTCGGCGTCGGCGGCGGTGAACCCGCGGCGGACGGTGATCACGCCTTCGCCCTCGCTGCGTTCGGGCGCGAGGTCGGTCGACCCGCAGGTCGGACAGAGCAGGCGCTGGAAGGTGGTGGTCTGACACCAGCGGCAGAGCTGGTAGTAGAGCTCGGCGTCTGCGGCCGATTCCTCGGTCCGGACGGCGGCGCTTATGGTCCTCAGTCCCGTGGATCCGGTGTGGAACACGATGCGTTCTCCTTGCACTCGGCGGCTCAACCGTGCATGGAGCCAAGATATGGCACTGAGTGCCATCAAATAAAGACCTCAGTTCCCTCAATCGAAGATACTGAGATCCCTAAGGCGCCTCTTAGCTCTCGCCGAGGCTCGACTCCACCTCACGCACCACGCGCCACATCGGCGTGGACCGCTTGGTGATCACCACGACGACGTCCTCGGTCTCCTCGCCCTGGGCGCCGCCGCCCTCGCCGCCCCCGCTCCAGGTGTCGCGGACGAACTCCAGCGCCCGGTCCACCTCGACCAGCGGATCGCCCTCGCCGCCCGAGCGCAGCCAGTGGCGCAGGGCGTGGTTGTGGGCGGCGACCACGGAGGCGGCGACCACGTTGGCCCGCAGGGTGCCGTCGCGGCGGTCGGCCCAGCGGGTGCGGAGGTAGTCGCCGAGCGTCTTCTCGTACCGCCAGACGACCGACAGCTCGTACGTCCGCAGGCCCGTCACCTCGCGCGTGAGGCGGTAGCGCTGGACGGAGAAGGTCGGGTTCTCGGCGTACATCCGCATGACGAGACGGGTGGCGTCGCAGATCCTGACCAGCGGGTCGTCGGTGTCCGCGCTCGCCGCGAGGAACTCGGTCATGTCCGCGAGGCTCTGCTCGTGGTCGGGGAAGACCACGTCCTCCTTCGACGGGAAGTACCGGAAGAAGGACCGCCGGCCGACCCCGGCGAGGCTGACGATGTCGTCGACGGTGGTCTGCTCGTACCCCCGCTCCAGGAAGAGCTGGAAGGCCGCCGCGATGAGGGAGTCCCGCATCGCGGGCTTGGCGGTGTTCGTCGACGCAGTTCCCATGGCCCGAACCTAACATCCGGCGGCCGGAAAAGCGGCACTTGGTGCCAGCCTCAGCTGGCACCAAGTGCTATGTCGCAGGTGCGAGGGGGTACGACGGTCAGCGGGCCGCCATGCGCAGGGCGCCGTCCATCCGGATCGTCTCGCCGTTGAGGTAGTCGTGCTCGGCGACCATCGTGACGAGCTTGGCGTACTCCTCGGGGCGGGCGAGACGCTGCGGGAAGGTGACGCTCGCGCCGAGCCCGGCCCGGATCTCCTCGCTGAATCCGGCCATCATCGGGGTGTCGACGATCCCGGGGGCGATGGTGACGACCCGGATGCCGAACTGGGCGAGGTCACGGGCCGCCGTGACGGTCATACCGGCGACGCCGGCCTTGGAGGCGGCGTACGCGATCTGGCCGACCTGGCCCTCGAAGGCGGCGATCGAGGCGGTGTTGACGACGAGGCCGCGCTGGCCGTTCTCGTCCGGCTCCTGGCGTGCGATGGCCTCGGCGGCCAGCCGCATCACGTTGAACGTCCCCAGCAGGTTGACGTTCAGGACCGTCCGGAACAGGTCCAGGTCGTGCGGTCCCTTGCGGCCCAGGATGCGGGCGGAGGGGGCGATGCCCGCGCAGTTGACGGCGAGCCGCAGCTCGGCGCCGTCGGCCTCGATCCGGGCCAGGGCCTCGCGGACGGGGCCCTCCTCGGTGACGTCGGCGGCGAGCAGCGTGACGCCGTCGGGCCGGGGTCCCGCGGCGGCGACGGCCTTGTCCAGGTCCAGGCCGTAGACGGTGGCGCCGCGGGCGGCCAGGGCGGCGGCGGTGGCGGCGCCGAGGCCGGATGCGGCGCCGGTGACGAGCGCGGCGGAGCCGGCGATGTCCATGGAACTCCTCGTACGAAGTGAGTCGTGACGTCGGGAAGGACGGGCAGGGTCAGCGGACGAGCTGACGGCTGATGACCAGCCGCTGGATCTGGTTCGTTCCCTCGAAGATCTGCATGATCTTGGCCTCGCGCATGTAGCGCTCCGCCGGGAAGTCGCGGGTGTAGCCATACCCGCCGAGGACCTGGACGGCGTCCGTGGTCACCTTCATGGCGGCGTCGGTCGCGATCAGCTTGGCGGCGCTGGCCTGGCGGCTGAAGGGGCGGCCGAGGTCACGGCGGCGGGCCGCGTCGAGGTAGGTGGCGCGGGCTGAGTCGACGGCGGCGGCCATGTCGGCGAGCAGGAAGCCGAGGCCCTGGTGGTCGATGATCTTCCGGCCGAAGGTGGTGCGCTCGTTGGCGTACGCGACGGCGGCTTCGAGGGCGGCCTGGGCGAGGCCCGTGGCGCAGGCGGCGATCCCGAGCCGGCCGGAGTCGAGCGCGCTGAACGCGATCTGGAGGCCCTGCCCCTCGTCGCCGATGAGCCGGTCGGCGTCCAGGAGGGCGCCGTCCCAGTGGGCGGAGGTCGTGGGGACGGCCTGGAGGCCCATCTTGCGCTCGGGCTTGCCGAAGCTGAGGCCCTCGGTCTCGCCGGGGGCGAGGAAGCAGGAGATGCCGTGGCTGCCCGGCGCGGTGCGGGCGAAGAGGGCGTAGAAGCCGGCCCTGCCGCCGTGGGTGATCCATGCCTTGTTGCCGGTGACGCGGTACGCGGTGCCGTCGTCGGTGCGCTCGGCCTTGCAGGAGAGGGCGGCCGCGTCGGAGCCGGCCTGCGGCTCGGAGAGGCTGTAGCCGCCGATGGTCTCGCCGGCGAGCATCGCGGGCAGCCAGCGCTCCTTCTGCTCCGCGGTACCGAAGGAGTACAGCGGGTGGCAGGCGAGCGTGTGGACGCTGGTGGCGACGGCGACGGCCGCCCAGCGGGCCGCCAGCTCCTCCAGGACCTGGAGGTACACCTCGTACGGCTGGCCTCCGCCGCCGAACTCCTCGGGGTACGCGAGGCCGAGCAGCCCGGCGTCGCCCAGGGTGGTGAACAGACCTTCCGGGTACGTCTCGGCGGCCTCGTGCTCGTCCACGCGGGGGGAGAGCTCCTTGTCGGCGATCTCCCGCGTGAGGGCGATGAGGTCCGCTGCCTCGGGGGTGGGAAGCAGGCGGTCGACATCCATGGCGACTCCAGTGAAGCTCAGCACCGCTTGTAACGGTACTGCGGGCGGTACGGCAGTACCGTTGAGAGTAGCGCAGAAGGGTTCCGCCGTAACCCCCCGAACGGGTCGGCCTGCATACTGTTCGGGTGATCGAGACCTCAGCCGCCGGCGCCGCCCCCAAGCTGACGGGCCGCGGTGCGGCCCGCCGGTCCGCGCTGTTCGAGGAGCTGGTGGCCCTCCTGGTCGGCGAGGGCTTCGCCCAGCTGACCCTGGACGATCTGGCCGCCCGGCTGCGCTGCTCCAAGCGCACGCTCTACGGCCTGGCGGACAGCAAGGAACAGCTCGTCCGGGCCGCCGTGGTCCACTTCTTCCGGCGGGCGACCACCCGGGTCGAGGCCGTGCTGGCGGCGGAGCAGGAGCCCGCGGAGCGACTTGCCGCGTATCTGCGGGCGGTCGCGGCCGAACTGGCCCCGGTCTCTCCCCGGTTCTTCGACGACGTGGCCGCCTTCGAGCCCGCCGCCGAGGTCTACGAGCGCAACACCCGCGCGGCGGCGGGCCGGGTGCAGCAGCTGATCGAGGAGGGCGTCCGCGCGGGCGCGTTCCGCGAGGTGCACGTGACCTTCGCGGCCGATGTCATCGCCTCGGTCATGGTCCGTATCCAGCAGCGGCAGGTCGCCGCGGCGACCGGGCTGGCGGACGCGGAGGCGTACGGACAGCTGGCCGAGCTGCTCCTGAACGGCCTGCGCAAGAGCTGAGGACCCCTCCGGGGCATCCGGCCGATACCGGCCCTCGCCTCGTCACCCCCGGATCGGGGGCGTCCACCAACCGCCCACGCCGCCGAACGTCGTCCGATCGGGAACCGGGCTAGAACTCGTCGCCGGTGTGCGGCAGCCGGGCCGTCCGCAGCGCCGTGTCGAGCGTGGCGGCCACGCCCGGGACGTGCTCCTCGACCAGGCCGGCGGCGACCAGGTCCGTGACCCGCGTACCGCCGAGATAGCAGGCGCCCAGGTCCCGTACGCCGATGGAGAGTTCGGCCGGGTCGCCGGTCGGCTCGTACCGCGCCTCCTCCGGGCCTGCCGTGAGCCGGAAGCGGCCGGAGTTGGCGGGGAGCCGGCCGTCGTGCACCTCCAGGACGAGATCCACCGCGGCGGCCCAGGAGCGGGCCGTCAGTGCCGCGCGGACGTCGACGAGTCGCACCCACAGCGCGGGGAACTGCCCCGTCACACGCACCTGGTCGCGGTCGCCGGCGAAGAGCAGCAGCGGGTCGTCGAGCGGCCTTCCCCAGGCGCGGACGGTGCCGGTCAGATCGATCGAGGCGAGGTAGCGCCAGAGCGCGGCCGCGGCGGCCGGTGTGTCGGCCTCCAGCTCGTCGACCCGGACCAGGCCGGGGGTGTGGGTCTCCTCGTTCTCGCCCTTGGTGCGGTAGACGGCGTATCCGGCGAGGGGGTCGCCGAGGGCGACGATCCGGGGTGGGGAGAGCTCGTCGTCCTCCTCGTCCTGGTCGGCGAGCCACTCCCCGCTCCAGCGTTCCTCGTCCCGCGCGATCCGGCCGGCCCGCACGGCGCGCGTGGCCTCGAAGCAGGGCCCGACGGCGGCGGGCGCGTCGGCCGGATCGATCAGGCGCAGCGGGCGCTCGTCGGGGTCGATCCGCAGGGCGAGCGGGCGCCGCGAGTCGATCTCGACCGTGACGCCCTGGGTGGCGGGTCCGAAGCCGAACCGGCCGTAGATCGCGTCCTCGGAGGCCCAGAGCGCGGCGATCGGTTCGGCGCGCTCGGCGCAGCGGCGGAAGAGCTCGGCGAGCAACGCGGAGAGCACTCCGCGGCGCCGGTGCGTGGGGGCGACGGAGACGTAGGTGAGCCCGGGGCAGGGCAGTTCGCCGCCGGGTACGGAGAGGGTGAAGCGGTGCGCGGCGACGAAGCCGACGAGGGTCCGGCCGTCGTACGCCCCGATCCGCTCGCACGGGAGGAGCAGCTCGCGGTGGTGCTTGCGCTGCTCCTCCTCGGGACGCTCGTGGAAGACGAGGTACGCGAGGTCGAGGGCGCGGTCGAGATGCGCTTCGGGTACGTCACGAATGTCCATGATCCGGACCCTAACGGTCGACCGCGCCGGTACTCCAAAGGCAGGCGCGCCGCCGGTCAGGCGACGGACCCTATCCGGCCATCGGGTGCGCGCGGTCCGTCGTGGTGGATCGGGGTGTGGGCACCGGTCAGGGAAGTGCCGGAGCCGCCGCGGCGGTTGGCGACGATCTCGGCGGCGATGGACAGGGCCGTCTCCTCCGGGGTGCGGGCGCCGAGGTCGAGCCCTATCGGGGAGCGCAGACGGGCCAGTTCGAGTTCGGTGACACCGACCTCGCGCAGGCGCTTGTTGCGGTCCTCGTGGGTGCGGCGGGAGCCCATCGCGCCGACGTAGGCGACGGGAAGCTTCAGGGCCGCTTCGAGGAGCGGGACGTCGAACTTGGCGTCGTGGGTCAGCACGCACAGCACGGTCCGCCCGTCGACCTCGGTCGACTCCAGGTAGCGGTGCGGCCAGTCGACGACGATCTCGTCGGCCTCGGGGAATCGCGCCGGTGTCGCGAAGACGGGCCGGGCGTCGCAGACGGTGACGTGGTAGCCGAGGAACTTGCCGACCCGGACGAGGGCGGAGGCGAAGTCGATGGCGCCGAAGACGATCATGCGGGGGGCCGGGACGGAGGACTCGACGAGGAGGGTGAGCGGCTGTCCGCAGCGGCTGCCGTCCGCGCCGATCTCGACGGTGTCGGTACGGCCGGCGTCCAGCATCGCCAGGGCCTCGCCGGCGGCGGTGCGGTCCAGCTCGGGGTGGCCGCCGAGACCGCCCTCGTACGTACCGTCGGGGCGGACCAGGAGTGCCCGGCCCATCAGGTCGGCGGGGCCGTCGACGATCCTGGCGAGAGCCGCCGCCTCCCCCGAGACGGCGGCGGCCAGAGCGGCGGGGAAGACCCCGCCGCGGACCGGGGTGACGAGGATGTCGATGATTCCGCCGCAGGTCAGACCCACGGCGAAGGCGTCCTCGTCGCTGTATCCGAAGCGCTCGACGACGGTCTGGCCGTCTTCGAGGGCCTGTTGGCACAGCTCGTAGACCGCGCCCTCCACACATCCGCCGGACACCGAGCCGATCGCCGTTCCGTCGCTGTCGACGGCGAGCGCGGCGCCCGGCTGCCGGGGCGCGCTCCCGCCGACCGCCACGACGGTGGCGACGGCGAACTCGCGTCCCTGCTCGACCCACCGGTGCAGCTCTTCGGCGATGTCCAGCATCTCGAACTCCTCGATACGTGTGTGGAGGGCGACGTTACGGGCGTCAGCTGACGCCCAGCCAGCTCTCGATCGGATGGATCGCGAAGAACACGATGAAGATCGCGGTCAGGCCCCACATGAAGGCGCCCACTTCGCGTGCCTTGCCCTGCGCGGTCTTGATGACGGCGTAGGAGATGACACCGGCCGCGACACCCGTGGTGATGGTGTACGTGAACGGCATCAGGACCACGGTGAGGAACACCGGGATCGCTACGGAGCGGTCGCTCCAGTCGACGTGCTTGGCGTTCTGCATCATCATCGCGCCGATGACGACCAGGGCCGCGGAGGCGACCTCCGCCGGCACGATCGCGGTGATCGGGGTGAAGAAGAGGCAGGCGGCGAAGAACGCGCCCGTGACGACGGAGGACAGACCCGTACGGGCACCCTCGCCGACGCCGGTCGCCGATTCGACGAAGACGGTCTGGCCGGAGCCGCCGACACCGCCGCCGATGACACCACCGGCACCGTCGATGAACAGCGCCTTGGACAGGCCGGGCATACGGCCCTGCGAGTCCGCGAGCTTGGCCTCGGAGCCGACACCGATGATCGTGGCCATGGCGTCGAAGAAGCCTGCGAGCACCAGGGTGAAGATGATCATGGTGATCGTGATGTAGCCGACGTCGCCCCAGCCGCTGAAGGACACTTCGCCGATGAGCGAGAAGTCCGGCGTGGAGACGGCGCTGCCGCTGAGCTCCGGCGGGCCGGAGAACCAGGCCTTGGCCGGCAGGTCGCCGACGGCGTTGACGATGGCGGCGATGACCGTGCCCGCCACGATGCCGATCAGGATGGCGCCGGGCACGTTGCGGGCCTGGAGCGCGAAGATCAGCAGCAGGGTGAAGGCGAAGATCAGGACCGGCCAGCCGGCCAGCTCACCGGCCGGGCCGAGGACCACCGGGCCACCGCCGGGCGAGGGGTTCTCGTGGACGAAGCCGGCCTTGACGAAGCCGATCAGCGCGATGAAGAGGCCGATGCCGATGGTGATCGCGTGCTTGATCGCCAGCGGGATCGCGTTCATGATCATCTCGCGGAGACCGGTCACCACCAGGAGACAGATCACCACACCGTAGGCCACACACATGGCCATGGCCTGCGGCCAGGTCATGACGGAGATGACCTGCGAGGACAGGACGCCGGAGACGCTCAGACCGGCTGCCAGGGCGAGCGGGACCTTGCCCCAGAAGCCCATCAGCAGGGTGGTCGCGGCGGCGGCGAGGGCGGTCGCGGTGATGAGTGCGGGCTGGCTGAGGACGTTGCCGTCCACATCCTTGCCGCCGAGGATCAGGGGGTTGAGCAGGAGAATGTACGCCATCGCCATGAAGGTGGTGACGCCGCCGCGGATCTCCGTCGCGACGGTGGATCCTCTCTCCGAGATGTGAAAGTACCGGTCGAGCCAAGAGCGGCCGGCGGGGACGTTCGAGCCGGAGCCCGCGTCCTCCGAGGCGGTCTTGGGCTCCACTGACGACTGGGTCATGGGGCCTACTCCCAAGGTTCAAAGGGGCACCCGCATAAGACTGGGGAAGTCAGAAAAGCCGCGGGATTTGGGATGGTGCGTTGGCTGCACGACCCGGGGGACGGCCCGAGACGAACTTGGATGAATCAGGTCAATCTGGTGCTACTCGGTACTGCTCGATGGTGCTGGTGATGCTGTTGTTACTCGGTAACGCTGGTACTGCCGGTGGTATCGAGCGGTGATACCGGGGGTCGCTCCGGGCGGTGCGGGCGGGAAGTGTGACGTTCCTGGGAGGCACACACCGCCCGGAGAGTCCTAGAGGGTGCCGGTGAGCGCCTCGGGGCGGACCGGCGTCTTGTTGAGCTCCAGGCCCGTCGCGTTCCGGATCGCCGCGAGGACGGCCGGAGTGGACGACAGGGTCGGGGCCTCGCCGAGTCCCCGCAGGCCGTACGGCGCGTTGGGATCGGCCAGTTCGAGTACGTCGACCGGGATGGTCGGCGTGTCGAGGATCGTCGGGATCAGGTAGTCCGTGAAGGAGGGGTTGCGCACCTTCGCGGTCTTCGGGTCCACGATGATCTCTTCCATCACCGCGACGCCCAGGCCCTGGGTGGTGCCACCCTGGATCTGGCCGACGACGGAGAGCATGTTGAGCGCCTTGCCGACGTCCTGGGCGGTCGCGAGCTCGATGACCTTGACCAGGCCGAGCTCGGTGTCCACCTCCACCACCGCGCGGTGCGCGGCGAAGGTGTACTGGACGTGGCCGTCGCCCTGGCCGGTGACCAGGTCGAACGCGACGGTCGGGCGGTGCCGGAACTCGTGCTCCTGGTCGATGGCCTCGCCCTCGAGGACGTCCGCCAGGTCCGCGAGGACCTCGCCGCCGTCCGTGACGACCTTGCCGTTCTCCAGCAGGAGCTCGGCGGTGGCCCACGCCGGGTGGTACGAGCCGAACTTGCGCCGGCCGATCTCCAGGACCGCCTCGCGCACCTTCTCGCAGGTGTTCTTCACCGCGCCACCGGTCATGTACGTCTGCCGGGAGGCGGACGTCGAACCGGCGGAGCCGACCTGGGTGTCGGCCGGGTGGATGGTCACCTGCGTGACACCCAGCTCCGTGCGGGCGATCTGCGCGTGGACGGTGACACCGCCCTGGCCGACCTCCGCCATGGCCGTGTGGACCATCGCGACGGGCTCGCCGTTGATGACCTCCAGGCGCACGCGGGCGGTGGAGTAGTCGTCGAAGCCCTCGGAGAAGCCGACGTTCTTGATGCCGACCGCGTAGCCGACACCGCGGACGACGCCCTCGCCGTGCGTGGTGTTGGACAGACCGCCCGGCAGTGCGCGGACGTCCGCCTGCTCCCCGGCGGCGAGCCACTGCTGCTCCGGCGGCATCGGGCGGGCCTTCACCCGGCGCAGCAGCTCGGCGACCGGGGCCGGCGAGTCCACGACCTGGCCGGTCGGCATGATCGTGCCCTGCTCCATGGCGTTCAGCTGGCGGAACTCGACCGGGTCCATGCCCAGCTTCGCCGCGAGCTTGTCCATCTGCGCCTCGTAGGCGAAGCACGCCTGGACCGCGCCGAATCCGCGCATCGCGCCACAGGGCGGGTTGTTCGTGTAGAGGCCGACCGCCTCGATCTCGACGTCGTCGATGACGTACGGGCCGACCGAGAGGGAGGAGGCGTTGCCGACGACGGCCGGGGAGGCCGAGGCGTAGGCGCCGCCGTCCAGCACGATCCGGCACTTCATGTGCGTGATCTTGCCGTCCTTGGTGGCCCCGTGCTCGTACCAGAGCTTCGCCGGGTGGCGGTGCACATGGCCGAAGAACGACTCGAAGCGGTTGTAGACGATCTTGACGGGCTTGCCGGTGCGCAGCGCGAGCAGGCAGGCGTGGATCTGCATCGAGATGTCCTCGCGACCGCCGAAGGCACCGCCGACGCCGGAGAGCGTCATGCGCACCTTCTCCTCGGGCAGACCGAGGACGGGGGCGATCTGCTTGAGGTCCGAGTGCAGCCACTGGGTGGCGACGTAGAGGTCGACACCGCCGTCCTCGGCGGGCACCGCGAGGCCGGACTCCGGGCCGAGGAAGGCCTGGTCCTGCATGCCGAAGGTGTACTCGCCCGTGACGATGACGTCGGCCTTCTTGGCGGCCTCGTCCGCGTTGCCGCGGATGATCGGCTGGCGGTGCACGATGTTCGGGTGCGGGACGTGACCGGAGTGGTGGTCGTCGCGGCCCTCGTGGATCAGCGGGGCGTCCTCGGCGAGGGCGGAGGCCTCGTCGGTGACGACCGGCAGTTCCCTGTACTCGATCTTGACCTTGGCGGCCGCGCGGCGCGCGGTCTCCGGGTGGTCGGCGGCGATCAGGGCCACCGGCTCACCGTGGTGGCGTACCCGTCCGTTGGCCAGGACGGGGGTGTCCTGGATCTCCAGACCGTAGTTCTTCATCTCGGTCGGCAGGTCGTCGTACGTGAGGACGGCGTACACGCCGCCCATCGCGAGCGCCTCGGAGATGTCGATGGAGACGATCTCGGCGTGGGCGACGGTGGAGCGCAGGGTCTGGCCCCACAGCATGTCCTCGTGCCACATGTCCGAGGAGTACGCGAACTCACCGGTGACCTTGAGGGTGCCGTCCGGGCGGAGCGTGGACTCGCCGATGCCGCCCTTGGTGTGGTTCTGGGTGACGTTCGTCGGCGTGCCCGCCGGAACGGTGCGCGTGTTCTGCGCCATGGTCAGACCGCCTCTCCCTGACGGGCGGCCGCCAGGCGGACCGCGTCGAGGATCTTCTCGTAGCCCGTGCAGCGGCAGAGGTTGCCGGAGAGGGCCTCACGGATGTCCTGGTCGGACGGGTCGCTCTGGCGCTCCAGGAGCTCGTCGGCGGCGACCAGGAGACCCGGGGTGCAGAAGCCGCACTGGACGGCGCCGGCGTCGATGAACGCCTGCTGGATCGGGGAGAGTTGCACACCCTCACCGGTCTGCGAGTCGGTCGGCTTGGCCTGCCACTTCTTCGCCGAGTCGAGGCTGGTGCCGCAGCCGCCGGTGCCACAGGCACCGCCCGGGTGGACGTCCTCGCGGTGCTGTGCGTAGTCCGCGAGGCCCTCGACGGTGACGACCTCGCGGCCCTCGACCTGGCCGGCGGCGACGAGGCAGGAGCAGACCGGCACGCCGTCGAGACGGACCGTGCAGGAGCCGCACTCGCCCTGCTCACAGGCGTTCTTGGAGCCGGGAAGCCCCATCCGCTCACGCAGAACGTAGAGGAGGGACTCGCCCTCCCAGACGTCGTCGGCTTCCTGCGGACGACCGTTGACCGTGAAATTGACGCGCATGGTTATGCAGCTCCCTCAAGCGAGCGGCCGGTGCCGCGGTACTGCTCCCAGGTCCAGCCGAGCTGACGGCGGGCCATGATGCCGACGGCGTGGCGGCGGTACTTGGCGGTGCCACGGACGTCGTCGATCGGGTTCGCGGCGCCCGAGCACAGGTCCGCGAACTGCTTGGCGATCGACGGGGTGATGATCTTGCCGCTCTCCCAGAAACCGCCCTCCTCCAGAGCCGCGTTCAGGAAGGCCTCGGCCTCCTTGGCGCGGATCGGGGTCGGCGCGGCCGAACCGATGCCGGTACGGACCGTGCGGGTCTCCGGGTGGAGCGCCAGGCCGAACGCG
>NZ_JBHTTQ010000144.1:0-14648 GCF_042794475.1 Streptomyces sp. NPDC056527 | reverse complement strand
ACCCCGCCCCTGCACCTGGCGTTCCGGTTCCCCGCTTTGACCCCCTAACATTAAGTACCTACATCCGACTGTGGGGCGCGTATCATTGTCACCCGCGCCCCACAGTCATTCCCGGGCTTTACACCTGGTAGGTGCCGGGTAAGGTTAGGTTAGCCTTATCGATCCCGGCAGGAGGTGAACCGCGTGTACGTCTGCTCATGCTTCGGCGTTACGGAGAAGCAGGTCAAGGAGCACGCGGACGCGGGCGCCTGCACCCCTCGCCAGATCGCCTCGGCCTGCAAGGCCGGAACCGACTGCGGTTCGTGCGTACGACGCATTCAGGCCATCCTCGGGCGCGGCAACTGCCCCCGCCGCGAACTCCTGGACCAGGGGATGCCGGCCCTGACCTCTGCCCCCGAGGATCTCTCCGAAGCCGCGTAGAGCTGCCCGGAGCCCTTAGCTCGGCTGCTCGATGAGCGTCGAGATGTACAGCGCCTCGCCGAGGTTCTCGATCAGCTCGAGCTGCGTGTCGAGGTAGTCGATGTGGTGCTCCTCGTCGGCCAGGATCTCCTCGAAGAGGTTCGCCGAGGTGATGTCCCCCTTGGCGCGCATGACCTCGATGCCACGCTTGAGGCGGTCGATCGCCTCCACCTCCACCTGGCGGTCCGCCTCGAACATCTCCTTGATCGTCTGGCCGACCCGTACATGGAAGAGCCGCTGATAGTTGGGCAGACCGTCCAGCATCAAGATGCGTTCGGTGAGCTTGTCCGCGTGCTTCATCTCATCGATGGACTCTTCGCGGGTGTACTTGGCGAGCTTGGTCCAACCCTTGTTGTCCTGGATGCGGTAGTGCAGCCAGTACTGGTTGATGGCCGTCAGCTCGCCGGTCAGCTGCTCGTTGAGGAACTCGAGGACCTCGGGGTCGCCCTGCATCGCAGAGGCTCCTTCCACGCATGTCTATGTCGTGACTGGGCAGGATGGCCGCATCCTTGCACCGCGGATGGGGGGCGTCCAGTAAGTGCAGGCTTAGTGGGAGTTGCCCTGAATCAAGCTGGTGTGCGAGGTTGGCTGGTCATGACCACCCCTCGCGGTCTGTCACCATGGATGACATGGGTCAGCCGGAGAGCGGAGTACACCGGGAAGCAGGGCAGTCGGATCTTCCGCCGGGGCAGCGCCTGCAGCGCGGCTGGCCGGTCACCCACTACGGCCCCGTCCCCAAGTTCAAGCCCGATCGCTGGGAGTTCCGGGTCTTCGGGGCGACGGCGGACGGCGACAAGCGGTGCTGGAACCACGAGGAGTTCTCGGCGCTCCCGTTCTCCACGGTCGTGGCCGATCTGCACTGCGTCACGAAGTTCAGCATGATCGGGGCCGAATGGGGTGGGGTGCCCGCCCGGACGATCCTGGAGCTCGCCCCGCCTGCCGTCAATGTCACGCATGTGATGGTCTGGGCCGAGTACGGCTTCAGCGCCAACATGCGGCTCTCCGACTTCGCCTCGGATCGCTCGATCTTCGCCACCCACAAGGACGATGAGCTGCTCACCGCCGAGCACGGCTTCCCGCTGCGCCTCGTGGTGCCCCATCTGTACGCCTGGAAAGGGCCCAAGTGGGTCCGGGGCGTGGAGTACATGACCGCCGATCGCCGCGGCTTCTGGGAGGAGCGCGGCTATCACAACATCGGCGATCCGTGGACCGAGCAGCGGTACTCCTACCAGGAGGAGCCCGGGGACGGCCCGGAGCTGTAGACGCCCCCGGCCGCCGTCTCGTGCGCGGTCTCAGTGGTGGTACTGGTGGACCACCGCGTGGCCCTTGCCGCGGCCGATCATCCACTTGTTGACAGGTGTGGTGATCAGGAAGGCGACGAGGAAGGCGAAGGCCAGGGCGCCCCAGAACAGCGCGTCCGAGAGATGGGCGTCCATCGCGCCGGGGACCAGCAGCAGCACGCCGTTGTCGACGATCTCCATCACGGCGATGGAGAGCGTGTCGGCGGCGAGCGCGACGCCGATGGCGGCCTTCAGGCTCAGGCCGGCGCGGGCGACCGCCCACAGCGTCAGCGAGTAGCCGAAGATGAAGGCCAGGACGATGGCGAGGACCATCGTCGGGGCGTTGCCCCAGCCGAGCGCGGTGCCGATGATCATGCCCAGGATCTCGCCGATGGCGCAGCCGGTGAGGCAGTGGAGGGTGGCCTTCGCCGCCATGGCCCAGCTGACCTTGCCGGGGGCATGCTGCTGGTGCCCGCCGTGGCCCGCGTGGGCGGTGTCGCCGTCGTGCCCGTGGTGGGCGGTGTGGTCGTGCGTGGAGTGGTGGTGTGCGTGCGCCTCGTGCTCCATGAGGTCCCCCAATGACCGGTAGCGGTTCCTGCTGCCTCCACAGGAACCGTATACCCCCCAGGGGTATTCCTCAACGGGAAACTCAGCCCCTGAGCTTCTTCAGCCGCTCCACATCCGCCACATGCCCTTCCTTGCCGCCCGGAGTCTCGATGATCAGCGGGACGCCTTCGGTCGAGTGGTGGCGCATGAGCTCACGGAACGGCTCCTCGCCGATGTGGCCGGCCCCGATGTTCGCGTGCCGGTCCTTGTGCGCGCCGACGACGTCCTTGGAGTCATTGGCGTGGATCAGCTTCAGCCGCCCCTCGCCGACGACCTCCACCAGCCGGTCGAGCGTCTGCGTCATGCCGTACGGACCGGTCAGGTCGTGGCCCGCGGCGAAGATGTGGCAGGTGTCCAGACAGATGCCGAGCTTCGGATGACGGTCCAGCGCGTCGAAGTACGGACCGAAGTCCTCGGCGCGCGAGCAGAGGGAGAACCCCTGCCCGGCCGTCGATTCGAGCAGCAGGAACGGATCGTCCGGGTGCGTCAGCTCGTCGAGCAGCGGCCGCATCCGCTCCCGTACCTGGGCCAGCGCCTCCGCCCTCGGCCGGCCGCCGGTCGCCGATCCGGTGTGCACCACCACGCCCTTCGCGCCGATCTCCCGGCCCCGGCGCAGCGAGTGCCGCAGCGACTCCACCGACCTGTCGACGGTCGCCTCGGTGTGGGAGCCGAAGTTGATCAGGTACGGGGCGTGCACCCAGGCGGACAGGGACTCGGCCTCGCATCCGGCGCGGAACAGCTCGTCCTGGGCCGGGTTGCCCACGGGGGTGGCCCAGCCACGCGGGTTGGCGACGAAGACCTGCACGGTCTCCGCGCCCAGCTCGCGGGCGTAGCCCAGACCGACCGTGGCGAGGCCGCCGGCCACGGGGACATGGCCGCCGACGGGGTTGCGCATGAGTTCTTACAGTCCCTTGATCGTGATCGTGACGGTGGAGCCCTCGGGGGCGGTGGAGCCGCCCTCGACGGACTGGCCCGAGACCTTGTCGCCGAGGAAGGGGAAGGTCTTCTCCACCTTCACCTCGAAGCCCGCGCCTTCCAGTCTCTCGCGCGCGGAGTCGGTGGACTCGCCCACGACGTCGGGCACCTCGATCATCCGCGGGCCCTTGGAGACGGTCAGGACGATCCGGTCGCCCTGCGCGGCGCGGCTGCCCTCCGCGAGGGACTGGGCCGCGACGGTGCCGGCCGCCTCGGGGGAGTGGACGCGCTCGGTGGCGACCTCCACCTTGAGTCCGGCTTCCCGGAGCGTGCTCGTGGCCTCGGCCACCGACTCGCCGGCCACATCGGGGACGTCGATCGGGACGCCCTTGCTCACGACCAGGGCCACGGCCGAGTCCGGGCTGCGCTCGGTGCCGGGCTCGGGGTCGGAGCTGATCACGGCGCCCTGCGCGATGTCCTGGCTGAACGCCCGGGTGATCACTCCCGCAGCCAGCCCCTCCTTCGCCAGGAGCCGCTTGGCTTCCGGCAGCGGCTTCCCCTTGAGGTTCGGGACCTTCACGATCTGCGGGCCGCGGGAGATGGTGAGCGTGACCGTGCCGTTGCCCCGGATCCGCGCGCCGGAGGCGGGGTCGGTGGCCATGACCGTGCCGCGCTCGTACACGTCGCTGAAGGCGCGCTTCGTCGTACCGACGTCGAGCCCGGAGTCCCTGAGCCGCTTGGTGGCCTGCGCCTCGCTCTGGCCGAGGACGGAGGGGACGCGGGTGAACTGGCCGGAATTGATGTACCAGACGCCGGTGCCGAGTCCGAGGGTGAGCAGGACGGCGGCCAGGACGAGCAGAGGGCCGCGGGGGCGGCGCGGGGCGCGCCGGGACTCCGGCCGGGGCTCGGGCGGCGGCATCGTCAGCCGGCTGGTGTGCTGCACCGGCTGCTCGGTCTCCGCGGGCAGGGTCCGGGGGATGACGCTGGTCCGGTCCTCGGCCCCCGTGGCGTCCTCCCGGTGCGCCTGCGGCGGGACCGCGTCCAGCTGCTCGTCCCCGAGCGCCGAGCGGGCCTCCCTGGTCAGGGCCAGGAGCGCGACGGCGTCGTAGGGGCGGACGTCGGGGTTGCGGGCGGTCGCGGTCGCCACCAGCTCGTCCAGTTCGAGGGCGAGACCGGGGACGACGGCGGACGGGGCCGGGACGTCGGTGTTCAGATGCTGGTAGAGGACCTGCGCGGGGGTGTCCCCGGAGTGCGGCTTCCCGCCCGTCAGCATCTCGTACAGGACGACACCGCAGGCGTACACGTCGGCGCGGGTGTCCGCGGTGCCGTGCTCGATCTGCTCGGGGGCGAGGTACGACACGGTGCCGAGGACGGAGCCGGTGGTGTTCGTGGCCGAGCCCACGGCCCGTACGAGCCCGAAGTCGGCGACCTTGACCCGGCCGTCGTCCCCTATCAGGACGTTCTCCGGCTTCATGTCCCGGTGCACGAACCCGGCCCGGTGCGCGGCGCCCAGCGCGGCGAGCACCGGCTCCAGGATGTCGAGCGCCGCCCGGGGCTGCAGCGCCCCGCGCTCCCGCAACACGTCGCGCAGGGTGCACCCGGCGACGTACTCCATCGCGAGATAGACGTACGCGCCGTCCGCTCCCTGGTCGAAGACCCCGACGACGTTCGGGTGCGAGAGCCGCGCCACGGACTTCGCCTCGCGGATGAACCGCTCCACGAAGGTGGCGTCGGTGGCGAGGTCCGGGTGCATCACCTTGAGCGCGAGCACCCGGTCGAGTCGGGTGTCGACGGCCCGGTAGACCGTGGCCATCCCGCCGACGGCGATGCGCGCGTCGACGCGGTAGCGGTCGTCGAGCAGCTGCCCGACGAGGGGGTCATGAAGGGTCGTGTCCACGGCCTCGAGTTTACGAGCCGGTGAGGACACCCCGTCCCCACCGGCCGCGACCGCAGCACAGCTGTGACGCGCGGGACCGGTCCGCCGGCCGTCAGAACGCCGGCCGCTCCGGGTCCAGGGCCGCGCGGCCCTCCGTCGGGGACGAGGCCTCCGCGAAGTGGCGGCGCGGGATCCGGCCCGCCCGCCACGCCAGCCGGCCCGCCTCCACCGCGTGCCGCATCCCCTCCGCCATCAGCACCGGCTCCTGCGCCCGGGTCACCGCCGACGCCAGCATGACCGCCGCGCACCCGAGCTCCATCGCCAGGGCGGCGTCCGAGGCCGTCCCCGCCCCCGCGTCCAGGATCACCGGCACTCCGGCCCGCTCCACGATCAGCTGGAAGTTGTGCGGGTTGCGGATCCCCAGCCCGGAGCCGATCGGCGATCCCAGCGGCATGATCGCCGCGCACCCCACGTCCTCCAGCTTCCGCGCGAGGACCGGGTCGTCGTTGGTGTACGGCAGGACGGTGAAGCCGTCGTCCACCAGCGTCTCCGCCGCGTCGAGCAGCTCGATCGGATCGGGCAGCAGGGTCCGCTCGTCGGCGACGACCTCCAGCTTGATCCAGTCGGTGCCCAGCGCCTCCCGGGCGAGCCGAGCCGTCAGGACGGCCTCGCCCGCCGTGAAGCAGCCCGCCGTGTTCGGCAGGACGCGGATGGAGAGCCGGTTCAGCACGGACAGGACCGAGCCCTGCACCGTCGGGTCGAGACGCCGCATGGCGACGGTGGTGAGCTCGGTGCCGCTGGCGATCAGGGAGCGTTCGAGGACGTCCAGGCTCGGGGCGCCGCCCGTGCCCATGATCAGACGCGAGGAGAACTCCGTACCGCCGAGGAGGAAGGTGTCGTCGGACATCGCGCTCAGCCCCCCTGCACGGCGGTGAGGACCTCGACCCGGTCGCCCTCGCCCAGAAGGGTCGCGGACCACTGGCTGCGCGGCACGACCGTCTCGTTGACGGCCGCGGCCACGCCGGACGGCGCCGGCGTCAGCGTCGCGACCAGCGCGTCGAGGGTCGTGGGCGCGGCGAGGACACGGGCCTCGCCGTTGACGGAGACGTTCGTCGAGTCGTTCATGCGGGCTGCTCCTGACGTACGGGGGAGAAGCGGCGGGGGGTGAAGGGGCGGGCCTCGTCCGGAAGCTCGCCGGTGGTGAGGAGGTCGGCCATCACATCGCCGGTGACGGGGGTGAGCAGGACCCCGTTGCGGTAGTGCCCCGTCGCCAGCCGCAGGCCGGGCAGGGCGGTCGGGCCGAGCAGCGGCGCGTTGTCCGGGGAGCCGGGCCGCAGGCCGGCGCGGGTCTCGGTGAGCGGCAGCTCGGTGATGCCCGGCACCAGCTCGTGGGCGTCGCGCAGCAGCTCGTAGACCCCGCCCGCCGTCACGGTGGTGTCCCAGCCCAGTTCCTCGCTGGTCGCGCCGATCACCAGCTCGCCGTTCTCGCGCGGCACCAGATAGACGTGGCTGCCGCGCACGACGGCCCGGACGGTCCGCGACAGGAACGGCGCGTACGCCTCCGGCACGGTCAGCCGCAGCACCTGACCCTTGACCGGGCGTACGGGTGGCAGCACGTCGTCCGGTACGCCGGCGAGCCGGCCGCTGAGGCTGCCCGCGGCCAGCACGACCTGGTCCGCTTCGAGCGCCTCGCCCCCGGCGAGCAGCCCGCCCGCCGCCCGGTCCCGTACGACGGTCAGCCGCTCCGCGAGGGCCCGGTGGAAGATCACGCCGGCCCGCTCGCAGGCGGTGACCAGCGCGGCGGCGAGCCGGCGCGGATCGACCTGGTGGTCGCCGTCGACCCGTAGCCCGCCGCGCACGCCGGGGGCCAGCATCGGCTCCAGACGACGGCAGTCACGGCCGCTGAGCCACTCCGACTCCAGGCCGCAGCGGGTCTGCAGGGCGTGCAGCTCGCGCAGATGCGCCCGGTCGTCCGCGTCGAGCGCGACGGCGAGCGTGCCGCAGGCGCGGTACCCCACGTCGTGTCCCGTGGCGTCCCGGAGCTCGGCGACGAAGTCGGGATAGCGGCGCGCGGAGGCGAGGTTGAGGGCGAGCAGGGTCTCCTCGCCGTAGTGGAGTTCGGTGACGGCGGCCAGCATCCCGGCCGCCACACGGGCGGCACCGCCGCCCGGTTCCGGGTCGACGACCGCGGTGCGCAGTCCGCGCTGCGCGGCCCGCCAGGCCGTGACCAGACCGATGATTCCGCCCCCGATGACGAGGACGTCGGATGTACGCGACATGGGCGTCCAGCCCCTCCCTTCGCCGGCATGACCCGGATCAGGTTCGTACGGTCGGAGGCCGGCCAGCCTCCCTCTCAGCCCGGTGCGTCCGGGCTCCCGCGAGTGCTCTACGTTGACGGTCAGACTAACCCCCGCCCCCGACGCCCAGTAAGGGAGCCTCCGCAGTGGCTCGATCTCTCGACGGCCTCGTGCTCGCGCCCGTCGCCGACCAGGCCCCCGGTCAGGTCGGCACACGCACCCGCTTCACGTACCACGAGGAGGACGGCCGGATCTGGGCCGAGTACGCGGGCGGCGACGTGGTCCGCGGGAACCTCGTGGGCACGCGCGCGGGGGACCGGCTCGACTTCCGCTACGTCCAGTTGAAGGGGGACGGATCCACCTCTTCCGGGCATTGCGTCTCGATCGTGGTGGAGCTGCCGGACGGGCGCGTTCGGCTGGAGGAGACCTGGGCATGGGAGTCCCAGGAGGGCTCCGGCACGAGCGTGGTCGAACAGCCGCCTTCCTGACGGTGCGTCAGATGCGTAAGGTGATCGGGTGAGCGAGCAGAAGCAGGCACAACAGCGGGTCGTGATCGTGGGCGCCGGCATGGCGGGGGTGCAGACCGCCGTCGCCCTGCGCGAACAGGGCTTCACCGGCCAGGTCACCCTCATCGGCGCCGAGCCGCACCAGCCCTACGACCGGCCGCCCCTCTCCAAGGCCGTGCTCCTCGGCAAGGCCGAGGACTCCGCCTTCGACGTCGACTTCGAGGCCCTCGCCATCGAACTGCGTCTCGGTCTCGACGTCACCGGGCTGCGCGCCGAGGAGCACGAGGTCGACACCGAGGCCGGACCCGTCCCGTACGACCTCCTGGTCGTCGCCACCGGTGCCGAGCCGGTCACCCTGCCCGGCGCCGAAGGTGTGCCCGGCGTCCATCTGCTGCGCACCCTCGACGACGCCGCCCGCCTCAAGCCCGTCCTGGAGCGGCGCCACGACATCGTGGTGGTCGGCGCCGGCTGGATCGGTGCCGAGTTCGCCACCGCCGCACGCGAGGCGGGCTGCGCCGTCATCGTCGTGGAGGCCGCCGACCGGCCGCTCGCCGGCGCGCTCCCCGTCGAGGTCACCGCCCCGATGGCGCAGTGGTACGAGGAGAGCGGCACCGAACTCCTCACCCACGCGCGCGTGGCCGCAGTCGAACCCGGCACGGTCGTCCTGACCGACGGACGCAGGCTGCCCGCGGAGGCGGTCGTCGTCGGCATCGGCGCCCGCCCCGCCACCGGCTGGCTCGCCGACTCCGGCATCGCCCGTGACGCGGACGGCTCCGTCACCGCCGACGAGCGGCTGCGCACCTCCCTGCCCGACGTGTACGCCGTCGGCGACTGCGCCTCCTTCCCCTCCGCCCGCTACGGCCGCCGCCTCCTGGTCCACCACTGGGACAACGCGCTCCAGGGCCCGCGCACCGTCGCGGCCGACATCATCGGCGAGGTCCCCCGGCCGTACGACCCGGTGCCGTACTTCTGGTCCGAGCAGTTCGGCCGCTTCGTGCAGTACGCGGGGCACCACGGAGGCGACACGGAGCTGCTCCGGCGCGGCGACCCGGCCGGCCCCTCCTGGTCGGCGCTCTGGCTGCGCGACGGCGCCCTGGTCGCGCTGCTCGCCGTCGGACGCCCCCGTGACCTGGCCCAGGGCCGCAAGCTGATCGAGTCCGGCGCCCGGATCGATCCGCAGCGGGCCGCGGACCCTTCCGTCCCCCTGAAGGCGGCAGTCCTGTAGGGCTCGACTACCGGCTGTCAGTCCGGGATGGCAGGCTTGTCCACGTGACCGAGATTGACGCAAGAACCGATGCTCTCGTCCCCGCCTGGCTCTACCTCCCCGACATCGCGGAAATGCTCGATGTCGAGGTGACGCGCGTGCGGCAGCTGGTCAAGGAGGGCCAGCTCATCGCCGTACGCCGCGGCGAGAACAAGGCGCTTCAGGTGCCCGCCGCCTTCATCGACGGCGACAAGGTGGTCAAGGGGCTCTCCGGGACCCTGACCCTCCTGAAGGACGACGGCTTCACCGACGAAGAGATGCTGGAGTGGCTCTTCACTCCCGACCCGAGCCTGCCGGGCACGCCCGCGCAGGCCCTCAGCGAGAATCGTGGCACGGAGGTGAAGCGCCGCGCCCAGGCGCTCGCCGTCTGACGCACCGAAGACACCACAGAGGCTCCGTGCGGCCGGGCCCGTCCCGGTCGCACGGAACCACCGCACCCAACGGGGGGAAGTACCCATGTCCACGCCTCGCGAGCAGCTCGCCGACGCCCGGCTCTATCTGTGCACGGACGCCCGCAGGCGCCAGGGAGACCTGCCCGCCTTCCTCGACGCCGTGCTCTCCTCCGGCGTGGACATCGTGCAGCTCCGCGACAAGGGCATGGAGGCCGGCGAGGAGCTGGAGCACCTCGCCGTCCTCGCCGACGCCTGCCGGCGCCACGGCAAGCTGCTCGCCGTCAACGACCGGGCCGATGTCGCCCACGCCATCGGTTCCGACGTGCTGCACCTGGGCCAGGGCGACCTGCCCGTGCCCGCCGCCCGCGCGATCCTCGGCGAGGAAGTCCTGATCGGCCGTTCCTGCCACGGCGAGTCCGAGGTGGACGCGGCCGTCGCCGAGCCCGGCGTGGACTACTTCTGCACCGGCCCCTGCTGGCCCACCCCGACCAAGCCCGGCCGGTACGCCCCCGGCCTCGGTCTGGTGCGGTACGCGGCGGCCCTGGAGCAGGACCGGCCCTGGTTCGCCATCGGCGGGATCGACGAGACCACCCTCGACGAGGTCCTGGACGCGGGCGCCCGCCGGATCGTGGTCGTCCGGGCGATCACCGAGGCCGACGACCCGGCCGCGGCGACGGCCCGCCTGGCCAAGCGGGTCCGTGAGCGCTCGGCCTGATCTCCCCGCCGCAGGCCGCCGTCCGTGACCTTTTCGGCGCAATGTCCGAAGGTCGGGTCCACCCCTTGTGCGTTGTCCAAAAACGTGTCCATTCCTCGGACGAGGCTTCGCCGGTCGTGTGACCCCGTCTAACCTGCCGGTATGGCCCTTGGTACCGCTTCCACCCGCACGGACCGTGCCCGCACGGTCCGCGAGATCCTCGCTGCCGGCAAGCCGTCGTACTCCTTCGAGTTCTACGCGCCCCGGACGGAGAAGGGCGAGCGGAGCCTGTGGAACGCCCTGCGCAGAGTGGAGGCGGTCGGGCCGAGCTTCGTCTCGGTGACCTACGGCGCGGGCGGCTCGACCCGCGGCGGGACGGTCAAGGCGACCCAGAAGATCGCCGGCGACACCACGCTCACCCCGGTCGCGCACCTCACCGCGGTCGACCACTCCATCGCCGAGCTGCGCAACGTCCTGGGTCAGTACGCCGACGCCGGCATCCGGAACATGCTCGCCCTGCGCGGCGACCCGCCGGGCGACCCGCTGGGGGAGTGGATCGAGCATCCCGAGGGCGTGCGGTACGCCGCCGACCTCGTCCGGCTGATCAAGGAATCCGGAGACTTCTGCGTCGGTGTCGCCGCCTTCCCCGAGATGCACCCCCGCTCGGACGACTGGGACACGGACATCCGTCACTTCGTGGACAAGTGCCGGGCCGGCGCCGACTACGCGATCACGCAGATGTTCTTCGACCCGGACAACTACCTCCGGATGCGCGACAGCGTGGCGAAGGCCGGCTGCGAGACGCCGATCATCCCCGAAGTCATGCCTGTTGTGAACGTCAAGACCCTCGACCGGCTCCCCCAGCTGAGCAACGCGCACTTCCCGGCCGATGTGAAAGAACGCATCCTCGCCGTCAAGGACGACGCGGCCGCTGTACGCTCCATTGGCATCGAGTTCGCGACGGAGTTCTGCGCGCGTCTGCTCTCCGAGGGTGTCCCCGGACTGCACTTCATCACGCTGAACAACTCCACCGCGACGCTGGAGATCTACGAGAATCTCGGACTGCACGTGCAGTCGTGAACGGCGTACCCGCCCCAGACCCGCGGCGGTGGCCGTAGGAGAGGGGCGGGCATGGGGTGGACGGTCCTCTACATCGCGTTCGGCGTTGTCGCGTTGTGGCTGCTGGGTGAGGTGCTGCTGCAGTACAAGGCGCGCCTGCGCTGGCGAGTTCTCGCCTTCTGCGGCTTCCTCGGCGTGGTCCTGGGCGTCCTCATGCCCTCGGTCGCGGTGATCATCGTCGGGGCGATCGCCTTCGCCGTCGGCCAGACCTATGTGACCCTGTCCTTCCGCCGCGGCTTCTCCACCGGCTGGGCCATCGGCGGGAGCCCGGGCGAGAGCCGCCGCCGCAGGTCGTCCGCGCCGGCCGAGACGGGCCCCACCCTGGAGGTCAGCGACCTCTCCTACGAGCACGCGGAGCCCTCGGCCGCCGAGTCCACCGCGGTCTACGAGCCCCAGCCGATGGACGAGGACACCGGCCAGTACGGCATCTACGACACCTCGTACGGCCACGGTCACGCCCAGGCGCAGCAGCAGGAGCAGCCCGCCTACAGCGCCGGATACGACGGCTACACCCCCGGGTACGAGCAGCCCGCGTACCAGACCGGCTACGAGCAGCCGGCCTACGACTACGGCAGCGGTCAGCAGCAGTACGCCGCCTACTCCGACCCGTACATCGGTCCGGGGACGGACGGCCAGCAGTACGCCTCGTACGACTACGGCACGGGGCAGCAGCAGTACGCCGCCGACCCCTACGCGCCCTCGTACGGCTACGACACCCCGCCCGGCGGCGTGTGGGTGCCCCAGCAGCGCGACAACGAGCAGCCCGCCCCGCAGCAGGGGCAGGAGCACTACGGCTACGGCAACGACCAGCAGTACCGGTACTGACCGGCCCCACCGCTCCTGACGCGGCTCAGCGCGAACCGCGGAAGTCCGCGCCCTCCACGATCAGCCCGGCGACGAGCGCCCCCGACATCCCGGCGTGGGCGAGCCCGCCGCCGGGATGGGACCAGCCGCCGACGAAGTGGAGCCCCGGCAGCGGGGAACGGTTCGCGGCGGGCAGGAACAGGCCGCGGCCGCCCCCGAGCGCCGGTCCGGGCACCTCCTGTGCGCCCGTCTCCCGCAGGGTGTCGTCCGGCGTACGGACCTCCTGCCAGAGCAGCCGCTCGCGCAGATCGGGGACGGCCGACTCCGCCGCCGCCACCATCTCCCGCGCGATGTCCGCCCAGTCGTCCTCGGGGTTCAGCCCCACCGTGGACGTGACGGTGACCGATTCGTGGTCGTCGTCGGGGCGCAGCGCGGGATCGTCGGCCCGGAGCACGGTCACCGCGGGACGGTCCCCGCTCCCGTGGACGACCGTCCGGTGAGCCGCGCCGGCCTCCCGGGCTCCGCGCAGCGCCAGACAGACCGTCACCCGGCCCGTGAGGGCGGCCTGGTACCGCGGCCAGTCGTCCTGGCGCTCCCAGGTCACGACCTGCTCCCGGTAGAGCGCGGGGACGGGCGCGCCCGCGACGACATGGTCCGCCTCGACGAGCTCTCCGCCCACCAGCCGGACCCCGGCCGCCCGGCCGTCCTTCTCCACCACCTCGTCGACGGCGGTGTCGAAGACGAACTCCACCCGCCGCTTCCGGCACCGCTCGTACACCGCGTCCGCGAGCGCCCTGATGCCGCCGCCCACGTACCAGGTGCCGAAGGTCTGCTCCATGTACGGCAGGACGGCGGCCGCGGCCGGGGCGGTGGCGGGGTCGAAGCCGTAACTCCAGGCATACGAGTCGAGGAGCGCGGCGAGCCGCGGGTCGCGCAGCTCACGGGCGCCGATCTGCGCGAGCGTGGTCGTGGGCCGGCGCAGGAGCCCCGCCTTCAGGGCGGGGTAGGGCTCGCGGCCCAGCGCCGAGGCGTCCGCGGGCTGCGGCTCCTCGAGGAGCGGGCGACGGGTGCGGTCCCAGGCCTCGCGGGCCCGGACCAGGAACTCGCCCCAGCGCTCGCCCGTGCCCGCGCCGAGCGCCGCGTCCAGCGCGGAGACCGTGCCCGCGCGCGAGGCGTTCGGCAGGTCCACGCGGGTGCCGTCGGCGAAGACATGACGGCTCGCCGGGTCGACCTGCGCCAGCTCGACGCACTCCTCCAGCGGCTCCTTGCCGGTCTTGACGAACAGATCGCGGTAGACCGCGGGCAGATGCAGCAGTCCCGGGCCGGTGTCGAAGCCGAACCCGTCCCGCTCGAAGCGGCGCACCGCGCCGCCGTACGTCCCGCCGGCCTCGTAGACCGTCACCCGATGGCCCGCCACGGCCAGCCGGGCCGCCGCCGCCATGGCGCCGAGCCCCGCGCCGATCACCACAATCCGTGCCATGTCAGCGACTTTATCCGGCCCCTCGGACAGTGCCGAAGGCCAGGTGGGCCCGGTGGGCGGGCGGGGTCAGAAGTGCTCCGAGCCGTCCCCGGACGGCGCCCGGGCCCGTGTCCGGGTCTCCGAGGCCGCCAGCCGCTTCTCCTCCCGTCGCTGCGCCCTGCGGCGCAGGAAACGGTGGATGCGCCGGGCGAGGAAGATCAGTATCACCAGGCCGAGCACGAGGAGCGCGGCCGCGATGATCGCCGCCACCTCCGGATTGAATATCGCGAAGGTGATGATCCCGGCGACCCCGAGGTCCTCGGCCAGACTTATCCCGATGTTGGAGAAAGGCTCGGGCGAGGTGTTGATCGCCATCCTCGTCCCGGCCTTGACGAAGTGGCTCAGCAGAGCCGTCGTGCCGCCGACCGCACCCGCCGCGAGCTCGGGCAGCGAACCGGACTCCCCGGCGAGCAGCGCGGCCACGACCGCGCCGGCGATCGGCCGGATCACCGTATGGACGGAGTCCCAGGCGGAGTCGACATAGGGGATCTTGTCCGCCACCGCCTCGCACAGGAACAACACCCCGGCGACGATCATGACATCCGTGCGCTGCAACGACTCGGGCACCTCGTCGGTGAGGCCGGTCGCGCCGAAGACGCCGAGCAGCAGGACCACCGCGTACGCGTTGATCCCGCTCGCCCAGCCGCTGGTGAAGACGAGCGGGAGTACGGACACGCCCGCGATCGTATCCAGGTCTGAGTACCCGTACCTAGACCATGAGATGAGTAGGCATGCGGATGGGTTCCGACCTGCGCAGACGGAAGACTGGAGGCAACGGAAGGGGCACGGCTCCGGACCGCCGACACGGGGCGGCGGAACGGGGCCGTGCGCCTGCCGGCACGGGGGTGCACGGGGGTACCACGGGGGAGCACGGGGGTGCGGAAACGCCGGACGGCGAGGCTCGGGGGGATCGAGCC
>NZ_JBHTTQ010000143.1:0-14831 GCF_042794475.1 Streptomyces sp. NPDC056527 | reverse complement strand
GCCCCGCACCAGCCGGTGCGGGGCCCCTCTGCGTACGGCGTCGCCACTGAGCGGCCTTCTTCGAGCCCGCGAACGCGGCGAGCGCGAAGAACAGGAGCGTCATGAAGTCGCTGCCCTCGCTCCAGGCATCCGTCAGAAGAGCGAAGTCGTCGAAGACGATGTCCGTGGGGGAGGTGTCCAGCGTCTTCCCGACGATGATCGCGATGGCCAGGAGCTGGCCGAGGTGGACGGCCCCGAGCGACAGCACGGCGCTGACGACCGGCAGGACCGGGTTGGCGCCGCCGACCTTGCCGGCGGCGAAGCCGACGAGGAAGCCGACGCCCACGGCGGCGTAGCCGATCTCGCGGTCGACGGCCCCGGCGAGACCGCCGTAGAGGCCCGCGCCGACGGCGCCGCGCCCACCCCGTACCCCGCCACGCCGCCGCCGGGAACTCAGAGGCGGTGGGCCGCGCCCGCCGGCGTGGCGCCGCGGGTGTCGAGGAGGAGTTGGGCCTTGACCGCCAGGCCCTGGAGGTCGTAGGTGCGGTGGTGCTGCAGAAGGACCGTCAGATCGGCGTGGGCGGCGGCCTCGTAGAGGGAGTCCGCGCGGGGTACCGGGAGGTCGCGGACGCGCCAGTCCGGGACATGGGGGTCGTGGTAGCTGACCACCGCGCCGAGGTCCATCAGGCGGCGGGCGATCTCGTCGGCCGGCGAGCCCTCGCGATCGGCGAGATCGGGTTTGTACGTGACCCCCAGCAGAAGGACCCGTGCGCCACGGGCCGACTTGCCGTGCTCGTTGAGGAGGGTGGCGCAGCGCTGGATGACGTACTGCGGCATCCGTTCGTTGACCTGGCCTGCCAGTTCGACCATACGGAGCGGGCGGTGGGTGCCGATGGTGTCGACCGGGGCGCCGTGGCCGCCGACTCCGGGGCCGGGGCGGAAGGCCTGGAAGCCGAAGGGCTTGGTCTCGGCGCAGCGGATGACGTCCCAGAGGTCCACGCCGAGTTCGTGGCACAGCACCGCCATCTCGTTGACGAGGGCGATGTTGACGTGCCGGAAGTTGGTCTCCAGGAGCTTGACCGTCTCGGCCTCGCGCGGGCCACGCGCGCGTACCACCTTGTCGGTGAGCCGGCCGTAGAAGGCGGCGGCGGACTCGGTGCAGGCGGAGGTGAGGCCGCCGATGACCTTGGGGGTGCCGGCGAAGCCGTGGACGCGGTTCCCGGGGTCGAGACGGCCGGGGGAGTACGCGAGGTGGAAGTCGCGCCCCGCGCGCAGCCCCGAGCCCTCCTCCAGGACGTCCCGCAGCACACCTTCGGTGGTGCCGGGTGGGACGGGTGACTCCAGCAGGACCGTCGTGTGGGGGCGCAGCTTCGCGGCGAGGGCGCGGGCGGCGTCGGTGACGGCGGTCAGGTCGAGGGTGCGGTCGGGGCCGAGTGGGGTCGGGGCGCAGATGACCGCCGTGCGGACCCGGCCGAGCTCGGCCGGGTCGGTCGTGGGCCGGAAACCCCCCGAGAGCATCCGGCGGATCTCCGACGCGGTGAGCGAGCCGTCGACGGGCGGGCGGCCGGCGGCGAGTTCGGCGACGGGGCGTGGGTAGGTGTCATAGCCGATGGTGTCGATGCCGGCGGCGATGGCGGCCTGGGCGAGAGGGAGTCCGAGGTGGCCGAGGCCGATGACGGCGAGATCAGCGGGCATGAAGGGTGGGCCGTCCTTCCCAGTAGCCGGAGGGGACGAGACGCGCAACCCCGGTGGACAGAACGGGTTGAGCGCAATGTCAGACTAGGCGTAAATATGACCGATACGCGGCATTGTGAGGTCGAAGGTCGCCGAGTGTTATCCACAGGCGGTGGCTGAAGTCGGAGGGCCGGGACAGAATCGAGTCTGTGAGCCCGATCACGCGGGGGGACGACGGGAGGCAGCGGTGAGGACAGCGACACTGGGACCCGCCGAGCGCACCGAAGCGCTCGCCGGCATGGCGGAGCGCGAACTGGACGTGCTGGTCGTGGGCGCCGGAGTGGTCGGCGCCGGGACCGCGCTCGACGCGGCCACGAGAGGCCTCTCGACCGGCCTCGTGGAGGCCCGGGACTGGGCGTCCGGGACGTCCAGCCGGTCGAGCAAGCTCATCCACGGCGGTCTGCGCTATCTCGAGATGCTGGACTTCGCGCTGGTGCGGGAGGCGCTGAAGGAGCGGGGGCTGCTCCTGGAGCGGCTCGCACCGCATCTGGTGAAGCCGGTGCCCTTCCTCTATCCCTTGCAGCACAGGGGCTGGGAGCGGTTCTACGCGGGCTCGGGCGTCGCGCTGTACGACGCGATGTCCGTCTCCTCGGGCCATGGCCGCGGCCTGCCGGTCCACCGCCATCTCTCCCGGCAGGGCGCCCTGCGCGTGGCGCCCTGCCTGAAGAAGGACTCCCTGGTCGGGGCGATGCAGTACTACGACGCCCAGATGGACGACGCCCGCTTCGTCGCCACGCTCGTGCGGACCGCCGCGAGCTACGGCGCGAAGGTCGCCAGCCGTGCGCGGGTGATCGGCTTCCTGCGCGAGGGCGAGCGGGTCGTCGGCGCTCGCGTCCAGGACGTGGAGGCCGGCGGCGAGTACGAGATCCGGGCGAAGCAGATCGTGAACGCGACCGGGGTGTGGACGGACGACACCCAGGCGCTCATCGGGGAGCGGGGGCAGTTCCATGTACGCGCGTCGAAGGGCATCCACCTGGTGGTGCCCAAGGACAGGATTCACTCGAATACCGGACTGATCCTGCGGACCGAGAAGTCCGTGCTGTTCGTGATCCCGTGGGGACGGCACTGGATCGTCGGCACCACGGACACCGACTGGGACCTGGACAAGGCCCACCCGGCGGCGTCCAGCGCCGACATCGACTATCTCCTGGAGCGTGTGAACACCGTCCTGGCGGTGCCGCTCACCAGGGACGACGTCCAGGGGGTCTACGCAGGGCTGAGGCCCCTGCTGGCCGGCGAGTCGGACGCCACGAGCAAGCTCTCGCGCGAGCACACCGTCGCGCACCCGGTTCCCGGTCTCGTGGTCGTGGCCGGCGGGAAGTACACCACCTACCGTGTGATGGCCAAGGACGCCGTGGACGAGGCCGTCCACGCGCTCGACCAGCGGGTCGCGGCCTGCGTCACCGAGGACATCCCGCTCCTGGGCGCCGAGGGATACAAGGCGCTGTGGAACGCGCGGGCCCGAATCGCCGCACGGACGGGCCTCCATGTGGTGCGCATCGAGCATCTGCTCAACCGGTTCGGGTCACTGGCGGAGGAGGTCCTGGAACTCATCGCCGCCGACCGGAGCCTCGCCGAACCACTCACCGGGGCCGAGGACTATCTGCGCGCCGAGGTGGTCTACGCGGCCTCGCACGAGGGGGCCCGGCACCTGGACGACGTACTGACCCGACGCACCCGGATCTCGATCGAGACCTTCGACCGGGGGACGCGCAGCGCCCGGGAGTGCGCGGAGTTGATGGCGCCGGTCCTGGGCTGGGACGAGAACCAGATCGAGAAGGAAGTGGAGCACTACGACAAGCGGGTGGAGGCGGAGCGGGAGTCGCAGCGGCAGCCCGACGACCTGACGGCGGACGCGGCCCGGCTCGGAGCTCCGGACATCGTTCCGATCTGACGCATCGGCAGAAGCGGTTCTCGGGTGGGGCTTCTTGGGGGAGGTTGCTGCATCCTGTTCGTGCGGACGGGGAACCCGGGAGGGCTGCCTTGGCGTCGGGTGCCATGGTGGGAGCGCTTTCCTCCGGGCCGTCCTCTCGGAGTGCGGACCCGGGATCGGTATCGGTCCCTGAGTGAGAGACAATGAGCTCTCTTCCAGGGTGGGTTACCGCATCGCGCGGGAAGCGTCGGACGCGGGCGGAGATCAGGGATCGCAGAGGGGACGCATGTCGGAGGCGGAGCAGTCGCGGGACACGGCGCGGGATCCTCGGCGGGACGCCGCAGCGGGTGCCGGAACCGACGGCGACCGAGGTGTGGTTCCAGCGGCGCGTGAGGCGGAGCCGCAGGTGACGTCCGGAAAGGATTCGGCCACGTCGGCCGAGCCCACCGGGACCGGTGACACGGCGGGGGTCGAGTCCGACTCGAAGCCTGCGGGCGAGGCGCCCAAGGTCGGCGTGTCCAAGGCCGAGGAGCCCAGGGACAAGGCGCCCGAGACCGAGGCGCCCGAGGGCAAGGCGGTCAAGGCCGACGCGCCCAAGGCCGAGGCACCCAAGGGCAAGGCGCCCGAGGACAAGGCGGCCAAGGCCGACGCGCCCAGGGACGTGGCTCCCAAGGCCGACGCGCCCAAGGCCGACGCGCCCAGGTCCGAGACGCCGGCGCCCAGGAAGGCCGGGGGCTCGGGGCGCTCCGGGGCGGGGAGCGCGGCGGCGACGGCCGAGGGGCGTCTGCTGGCCGGGCGGTACCGGCTGGGCGTGGTGCTCGGCCGCGGTGGCATGGGCACGGTGTGGCGTGCGGTCGACGAGACGCTCGGACGCACCGTCGCCGTCAAGGAGCTGCGCTTCCCCAACAGCATCGACGAAGAGGAGAAGCGACGCCTCATCACCCGGACCCTGCGCGAGGCCAAGGCCATCGCCCGGATCCGTAACAACGGCGCCGTGACCGTCTACGACGTCGTCGACGAGGACGACCGTCCCTGGATCGTCATGGAGCTCATCGAGGGCAAGTCCCTCGCCGACGCCGTGCGCGAGGACGGCACGCTCACTCCGCACCGCGCCGCCGAGGTCGGCCTCGCGATCCTCGACGTGCTGCGCTCCGCGCACCGCGAAGGCATCCTGCACCGCGACGTGAAGCCGTCCAACGTGCTGATCGCAGAGGACGGCCGGGTCGTCCTCACCGACTTCGGTATCGCCCAGGTGGAGGGCGACCCGTCGATCACCTCCACCGGAATGCTCGTCGGTGCCCCCTCGTACATCTCGCCCGAGCGGGCCCGCGGCCACAAGCCCGGCCCCGCCGCCGACATGTGGTCGCTGGGCGGACTGCTGTACGCGAGCGTCGAGGGCAGCCCGCCGTACGACAAGGGCTCCGCGATCGCGACGCTCACCGCCGTGATGACCGAGTCCGTCGACCCGCCGAAGAACGCGGGGCCGCTCCTGGAGAAGGTCATCTACGGCCTGCTCGCCAAGGACCCCGCCCAGCGCCTCGACGACGCGGGCGCGCGGGTGCTGCTCCGGGCCGTGCTCGACGCTCCCGTCCCGGAGGCCGAGCCGTCGCCGGAGGCCACCCGTGTGGTGCCGCTTCCGCCGATCCCGCCCACGCCGCCGTTCGCCCCGTCCTCCGCGAAGGAGAAGGGCGCCGACGCGGCCGCCGACCGGGTGCGCGGTGCGCTGAGGTCCGTACGGAACGCGGCCGCCGCGGCGAAGCCCGAGCAGAAGGCCAAGCCGAAGCCGGAGCCGCTCCACGGCGGGAACCGGCCGGCGCAGCCGCGGGCCTCGCTCACCGACGTCGTGCCGCGCCGGACCCTGGTGATCATCGCCGCGGTCGTGGTCCTGGCGCTCCTCGGCACGATCCTGGCCGTCGCGCTGAACGGCGACGGTGAGGGCAAGGACAACAAGGGCGGAGGCACGGGCAGCGGGAACAAGGTGGCCTCGGCCGGCGCCACCGCCGGGAACGGCGACGGCAAGGACCAGGGCACGACGCCGAGCGATCCCGGCCAACAGGGCGGCGACCAGCCCGGTTCGGGCTCCGGTTCGGGCTCGGGCTCGGGCGGGCAGACCGGTACGCCCTCCGGGGCGCCGAGCACCGCCGGGCCCGGAGCGGGCGGCGCCCAGCTGCCCGCCGGCTACACGCTGGTGACCAACAACCAGTTCCACTTCACCATGGCGATGCCGGCCACCTTCCGGCTCAACGGTATCGCCGGCCGGAACTCGGGCGGGATATTCAACGCCGACGGCGGGTACCCCCGCGTGCAGGTCGACTTCAACAACAACCCCAAGGACGACGCGGCCAGCGCCTGGTCCGCTGCCATGGCCGGCGTCGCCGCCACCAGCAACGGCTACCGGCACATCGCCATCAAGCCCGTCTCGTACAAGGGGTACCCGACCGTCGCCGACTGGGAGTTCGAGCGCACCGAGAAGGGCATGAGGATCCGGATACTGAACCGGGGCTTCAAGGTGGACGCCAAGCGCGGTTACTCGATCATGGTGAGCTGCAAGGCGGCCGAGTGGGACGCCCCGGCCTGCAAGACGCTGCGGGACACGGCGTTCGCCACGTTCAGCCCCAAGGACTGACCGGCGCCACGTATCGTGAGAGGCCGGGGACCGTACGCAGCCGAACAGAGCCGTTAACTGCACGGACCCGGACCGGAATTGACGGTTTCGCGTGATCCGTGGGATCCCATGAGCTGAACGGGACCCCACGGGGTAGGCGGGACCCGGGGGACAGCGCGCTCGGTGGGGAGGCGTCGTGGAGGACTACGCGGGAAGGGTGCTCGCCGAGCGCTACCGCCTGCCTCTTTCCTCCTCGGACACCCACGAGCTCGTGGAGACGCGGGCCTTCGACACCTACAGCGGGCAGGAAGTCCGTGTGCGACAGGTGCCGTTGCCCGAGGTGGTCGACGCCGAGTTCCTCGACGCCGACGGTTCCCTCTACCGGCCGGACCGTGGCCACGGCGGTGCGACCCGCAGGCCGGCGGATCCCGCGGTGCGGCGGGCCGTCGAGGCGGCGCAGGCCGCCGCGCAGATCCCCGACCACCCGCGCCTCGACCAGGTCTTCGACGTGTTCGCGGAGGCCGGCTCGTTGTGGATAGTGAGTGAACTGGTCGGCGCCAGGCCACTGGCCGCGCTGCTCGCCGAGCGCCCGCTCTCCCCGTACCGCGCGGCCGAGATCGGCTCCGACGTCCTGACCGCCCTGCGTGCCCTGCACGCGCACGGCTGGACCCACCGGAACATCACCACCCGGACCGTGCTCGTCTGCGACGACGGCCGCGTGGTGCTGACCGGCCTGGCTGCCGGTGCGGCGGAGGAGGCCCTGTGCGGCTACGCGCCGGTGCCGCTCGCCGAGGACGACGAGGGCGCGGCCGGTCACGCCCCTCCGTACGAGCAGCGACCCGAGGAACCCGCGCCGGGCACGGCCGTGCCGGAAGCACGCGGGCGTACGGAGATCGAGGCGGGCGCGCGACCCGAACTGCCGGGAGCGGGCCCGGCCGCGGGAGATGTGCGAGCGGCCCGTGCGGGTGCCATCGCCGCCTACCGGGCGGGCGCCCGAGCCGCGGCGCGGATCGGCGACACCGGGGCCGTCCCGGTCCAGCGCCCGACCCCCGAGGCCGAGCCCGAGCGCGAGCCCGAAAGGGCGCTTCCCGCGGCTCCGGCCCAGGGGCTCGGCCCGGAGCCGCAGTGGTGGTCCCAGGCCGCGGACGAGGACGACGAGGACGACACCGACGACGAGTACCCGGCCCCGTACCGGAAGGGGTACGGGGCCGAAGGCGGCGGGCCGCCGCGTGCGCTGCTCGCCGGATCCTGGAGCGACGGCCCCCATGCCTCGCGCGACAGCTCCGGCCCCATCCCCGCGGGCGGCGGCTCCACTCCCAGCCCGGCGCTCCCCGCCCTCCCGGCCGGCTACACCCCCGCGCCCGCCCCTCGGCAGCCCGTGCCCGTGCCGGCACCCGCGTCCGGGGGCTGGGACGCTCCCGCCGACGCGACCGGCCCCGCCGGCGTCTACCGCGGCCCGGACACCCGCCTCGCGAGCGAGCGGGCCCGGCAGGCCCGGATCGCGGTCGTCGGCGCCGTCACCGAACGCTGGGCGCCCGAACAGGCGGGACCGGTCCACGAGAACTGGCGGCTCGCCCCGCCCATCGGCCCCGCCACCGACCTCTGGGCGCTCGGCGCGCTGCTCTACCGCGCGGTCCAGGGCCACGCCCCGTACCCCGAGGACAACGCCGCCGAGCTCGTCCAGCTCGTCTGCGCCGAGCCCCCCGCCTTCGCCGAGGAGTGCGGCCCGCTGCGCCCGGTCGTCGAGTCCCTGCTGCGCCAGGACCCCACCGAGCGCCCCGACTTCGAGGAGCTGAGCGGCTGGCTGCGCTCGCTCGTCCGGTCCGCCCCTGAGCCCGAGGCCGGCCTGGGGATCGTTCCGCTGCCCGCCGTGGACGCGACCCGGCTGCCCGTGGTGCGCCGCCGCGGTGAGCTGGTGCGCAGGCGCCGTGGGGGAGCGGCCGCCGGCCGCCACCGTCACCGGAAGGGCAAGGAGCCCCGAGGAGCACGCCCGGACCGCCGCGACGGCGGTGACGGACGCCGTGACGACCGTCGTGGCGCGCAGCGTCACGAGTTCCGCCAGGAGCACTTCCACGAGGAGCTCCCGCAGCGCGCGCCACGTGCACCCCGCGCGAGCGGCGGCGCCCGTTCCCCGCGCTCCCTCGGGCGTACGCTCCTGCTCCTGATCCTCCTGCTGCTGGCCGGAGTGGTCGCGTACGCCGTGATGTTCATGCCGAAGGAAGGCGCCGAGGGCGAACAGCCCGCGGGCCGCCCCTCGAACCGGCCCGCCGGGATGCAACCCACGGGCCCGTCCGCCCCGCCCGCCACACCGAGCCCCAAGCCGAGCGCCGCGAAGACGACCCCGCCGCCCGCCGACCCCGGCGCGCCCGCCCTCGCCGCCGGATACACCCTGCGGAAGGACCCGGAGGGCTTCCAGATCGGTGTCGCCGAGGGCTGGCGGCGCAGCCCGATCAACGACGCCGGTCAAGTCCGCTACACCGGAGGCGATTTCACCCTGATCGTCGTCCCCGGCAGGGACACCGTGCAGACCGACGGCTCCGACCCGATGGCGTACCAGCGCACCAAGGAGCGGGAGCTCCAGCCGTGGCGGGATTCCTCCTGGTCCAGCGCCTCGGGGCTGCGCAGGATCGATGTCGGCCAGCAGGCCATGGCGGTGGGCCAGTTCACCTGGCAGGACACCACCGGGCGGGACGTCTTCGTCCGCAACCTCGCCCTGATCCATGCCGGGCGCTACCACGTGGTGCAGGTCATCGGCCCGGAGAGCGAGCGCGACAAGGTGTCGGAGATCTACGACCAGGCGGTGAAGGCGTACCGGGCGACCCGCTGACCTCGCGCCGAAAGCCCCCGAAACCGGGCCGGACGACCCTCGCAAACGTGGCCGAAAAGCGTCGGTCGCCGTCGGCCTGGTCACAGTGCTGTTCCTTTGCCCGCCCCGATGTTCCGTACCCCGTCTCTCCCTCCGTAACCTGGCATCCGAAGGAACAGGCGGGGGACAGTGGAACATTCACAAAGTGCGGACACCGCGGCGGGACTCCTGCTCGCCGGTCGCTATCGGCTGGCCGAGACCATCGGTCGTGGTGGCATGGGCAAGGTCTGGCGGGCGCACGACGAGGTCCTGCACCGGGTGGTGGCGGTCAAGGAGTTGACGGCGGGTCGGTTCGTCGCCGAGGCCGACCGGCTGGTTCTCCATGCCCGCACGCAGAAGGAGGCCCGGGCCGCTGCCCGGATCACGCACCCGGGCGTGGTCACCGTGCACGACGTGCTGGAGCACGACGACCGGCCGTGGATCGTGATGCAGTACGTCGACGGGCCCTCGCTCGCGGACGCCGCCAAGGAGGCCGGCACGATCGAGGCGAGCGAGGCGGCCCGGATCGGCCTGCACGTCCTCGGCGCCCTGCGCGCCGCGCACGCCGCGGGCGTCCTGCACCGGGACGTCAAGCCCGGCAACGTCCTGCTGGCCCGCGACGGCCGGGTGCTGCTCACCGACTTCGGCATCGCCGCGATCGAAGGCGACTCCACGATCACCCGCACCGGTGAACTCGTCGGCTCCATCGACTATCTGGCGCCCGAGCGGGTCCGGGGCGGGGATCCAGGCCCCGCCTCCGACCTCTGGTCGCTGGGCGCGACGCTGTACACGGCGGTGGAGGGGACCTCGCCGTTCCGGCGGACCTCGCCCATCAGCACCATGCAGGCCGTGGTGACCGAGGAGCCGCCGCACCCGGGCAAGGCCGGCGCGCTGGCCCCCGTCATCGTCGCGCTGCTCCGGAAGGACCCGGCGGACCGGCCGCGGGCGGAAGAGGCCGAGCGCATGCTGCTCGACGCCATGGAGGGCCGTACGCCCCAGGCCGCGCAGGCGTACGTACCGACGCGGCGGGTGGGGCAGGAGGAGCTCGCCTCCGCGACCGCTCCGCTCCCGGCGCAGGAGCAGCCCGCCACGGCCACCCCCGTCTCCACCCCCACCGTCGTGCCCCGGCCCGGAGCGTCCGAGACCAAGGGGCGGGGTCGGTGGCGTTCGGCGGTCCTGGCGGCCGTTCTCGCCGGCCTGGTCGCCGGTGGAGCCGTCTTCGCGGCCATGAACTACTCCGGTGGCGGCGGCGCGGGCGGGGACGCCTCCAGCACGCAGCCCGAGGTGACGAAGCCCGCCGAGGACGCCCTCCCGGCCGGCTGGCACCGCGTCGAGGACCCCAAGGGCTTCAGCCTCGCGGTGCCCAAGGGCTGGAAGCGCCAGACGGAGGGCGACAGCATCGACTACACGCCGGACAACGGACGTCACCGGATCCGGATCAGCGTCGACCGCACGCCCGACTTCGAGAACCCGTACATGCATGTGCAGGATCTGGAGAAGACGCTCAAGAAGCGGCTCCAGTACAAGCGGATCAAGCTGAACCAGAACACCTACCGCGACCAGGTCCGCTCCGCCCGGTGGGAGTTCACCTGGTACGAGAAGCAGGAGTTCCCGGGCCCGAGACATGCCATCGACCAGTTGTACTTCACGGACGACGGCACCGAGTACGCCCTGTACATGGCCTCGCCGGAGTCGAGCTGGGAGACCACCCGGGAACAGTTCGACGTCGTCCTGCAGCACTGGCGAGCGCCGGGCGACTGACCGGGCCGGAAATCCGCGAAATCGCCCTCCCGCCCGTCGTAAGCCCCTGATCAGGGCTTATGTGCCAGCGATCGCTGGCGCGATTGTGCGCACCCGGTGAAAACGCGTTACCGACGGGTACCCAAAGGCCGGATTGCGGCCTACTCTCGCCCTCATGACGGACTCGCAGGCACTCACCACCCCGGCCCCCGCCGCCACCGGCACGAACCCCCTCGCGCCCTCGCCGGCCGGTGTCCGCACCGCCGCCGATGTGGTCACGCCGGAGGTGGTCGCCCAGCTCACCCGCGGAGTCGTCGGCTCCGGCCGCACCGCGAACCACACCCCCTTCACCGGGGAGAAGCTGGCCGAACTGCCCGAGTCCACCCCCGAGGACGTCGCCGAGGCCTTCGCCCGCGCCCGCGCCGCCCAGGCCGCCTGGGCCGAGACCCCCGTCCGCGCCCGCGCCGCGGTGCTGCTCCGCTTCCACGACCTGGTCCTCGAGCGCCAGGCCGAGGTCCTCGACCTCATCCAGCTGGAGACCGGCAAGGCGCGTCTGCATGCCCACGAGGAGGTCCAGGCGGTCGCCGTCGCCGCCCGCCACTACGGCCGCAAGGCCCCCTCCTACCTGCGGCCCAAGCACCACACCGGCGTCGTACCGACCCTCACCAAGGTCACCGAGCTGCGCCAGCCGCGCGGAGTCGTCGGCCAGATCGCGCCCTGGAACTACCCTCTGGAGCTGTCCGTCGGCGACGCGCTGCCCGCCTTCGTCTCGGGCAACGCCGTCGTGATGAAGCCGGACACCGAGACCGCGCTGACCGCCCTGTGGGCCCGTGACCTGCTCATCGAGGCCGGGCTGCCCGCCGAGGTCTTCCAGGTCGTCATCGGCGAGGGACCGGTCGTCGGCCCCGAGGTCGTCAAGCACGCCGACTACGTCTCCTTCACCGGCTCCACCCGCACCGGCCGCGAGGTCGCCCAGGGCGCCGCCGCCCGGCTCGTCGGCGTGACCCTGGAGCTCGGCGGCAAGAACGCCATGCTGGTCCTCAAGGACGCCGACATAGAGAAGGCCGCCGCCGGCGCCGTCCGCGCCTGCTTCTCCTCCGCCGGACAGCTCTGCATCTCCATCGAGCGCCTCTACGTCCACGAGTCGATCGCCGACGACTTCGTCGCCCGCTTCGCCGCCCGCACGAAGGCGATGCGGCTCGGCAACTCCCTCTCCTACGGCGCCGACATGGGATCCCTCGTCGGCGAGCGGCAGCTGGAGACGGTCACGAAGCATGTCGAGGAGGCCGTCGCCAAGGGCGCCACGCTCGTCGCCGGCGGCGTCGCCCGCCCCGACATCGGCCCGCTCTTCTACGAGCCGACCATCCTCGACGGCGTCGAGGCCCCGATGGCCGTGTGCACCGAGGAGACCTTCGGCCCGGTCGTCTCCATCTACCGCTTCAAGGACGAGGACGACGTCGTCGCGCTGGCCAACGGCACCCCCTACGGTCTCAACTCCTCGGTCTGGACGAAGGACTCCCGGCGCGGCCACGCCGTCGCCGCCCGGCTGCGCACCGGCACCGTCAACATCAACGAGGGCTACGCCCCGGCCTACGGCAGCGTCCAGGCGCCGATGGGCGGGATGAAGGACTCCGGGCTCGGGCGGCGCCACGGCTCGGAGGGCATCCTCAAGTTCACCGAGGCCCAGACCGTGGCCCAGCAGCGGCTCATCCCGCTCGCCCCCTCCTTCGGGATGGACGACGAGAAGTACGCCGCGTTCATGAGCCTGTCCCTGAAGGCGATGAAGGCCCTGCGCCTGCGCTGACAGCACTGCCCGATTCCGCACCTTTCGTACGAGGAGAGCCATGACCGCGGTACCCCCTTCCCAAAATCGGGAGCAGGAAGAGGACGACGCGTACGACTACGACGTCATCGTCGTCGGCTCCGGCTTCGGCGGCTCCGTCACGGCCCTGCGCCTGACGGAGAAGGGCTACCGGGTCGGCGTCCTGGAGGCGGGCCGGCGTTTCGCGCGGGCCGATCTGCCGAAGAACTCCTGGGACCTGAAGAACTTCCTCTGGGCCCCGGCCCTCGGCCTGTACGGCATCCAGCGCATTCACCTGCTGGGCAACGTCATGGTGCTGGCCGGCGCCGGCGTGGGCGGAGGTTCCCTGAACTACGCCAACACCCTCTACGTACCGCCCGCGCCGTTCTTCAACGACCCGCAGTGGAAGAACATCACGGACTGGCAGGAGGAGCTGGCGCCCTACTACGACCAGGCCAAGCGGATGCTGGGCGTCCGGCTCAACCCGACGACGACCCCCTCGGACGTCCATCTGAAGGCCACCGCGCAGGCCATGGGGATCGGTGACACCTTCCACATGGCACCGGTCGGCGTCTTCTTCGGAGATGGGGACGACGCAGACGGTACGGCCGAGGCGAAGCCGGGCGCCGAGGTCGCCGACCCGTACTTCGGCGGCGCGGGACCCTCGCGCAAGGCGTGTACCGAGTGCGGCGAGTGCATGACGGGCTGCCGCCACGGCGCCAAGAACACCCTCAACGAGAACTACCTCTACCTCGCCGAGAAGGCCGGCGCCGTCGTCCACCCCATGACCTCGGTCGTCGCCCTCACCGAGGACTCGCGGGGCGGCTTCGCCGTCAAGACCCTCCCCACCGACGACAAGAAGAAGGGGAAGGGCCGCACCTTCACGGCCCGGCGGGTCGTCGTCGCGGCCGGCACGTACGGGACGCAGACGCTGCTGCACCGGATGAAGGACACCGGTCTGCTGCCCCGGATCTCGGGCCGTCTCGGCGAGCTGACGCGGACGAACTCCGAGGCACTGGTCGGCTCGCAGACCACCGACCGGCGCTACCGCAAGAAGCACGGCGCGGAGAAGGTCGACTTCACGCGCGGAGTGGCGATCACCTCCTCGATCCACCCGGACGAGAACACCCACATCGAGCCGGTCCGCTACGGCAAGGGCTCCAACGCCATGGGCGGCATGACGATCCTCCAGGTGCCCTACGGCGCGCACCGGGTGCGGAACTGGCTCCTCCAGATGGCGAAGCACCCCACGCTCGCGATCCGGGCCCTCTCCAACCGCCGCTGGTCGGAGCGGACCATCATCGGTCTCGTCATGCAGTCCCTGGACAACTCGCTGACGACGTTCCGCAAGCCCGGCGGCATCGGCAAGGGCCTCCTCACGGCCCGCCAGGGCCATGGCGCGCCCAACCCGAACCAGATCCCGGAGGCGACCAGGGCGGCCTCCCTGCTCGCCGAGGAGATCAACGGCTTCGCCGGCTCCAACATCGGCGAGCTGATGGGCACCCCGCTCACGGCGCACTTCCTCGGCGGCTGTCCGATCGGCGCCGACGCCGAGTCCGGTGTGATCGACCCGTACCACCGGCTCTTCGGGCACCCGGGTATCTCGGTCGTCGACGGAGCGGCGGTCTCCGCCAACCTCGGGGTCAATCCGTCGCTGACGATCACGGCCCAGGCGGAGCGTGCGATGTCGTTCTGGCCGAACAAGGGCGAGGAGGACCAGCGGCCGGTTCAGGGCGAGGCGTACGCGCGCCTGGCGGCGGTGGCCCCGAAGGCCCCGGCGGTCCCGGCGGACGCCTTCGGCGCGCTGAAGCTGCCGTTCCTGGGAATGCCAGCCGTGCCGCCGAAGAAGTCATAGCGGGAGAAGACATGGAAGAGGCGCTGCACCCCCCTCCGAGTGCAGCGCCTCTCCAGCTTCTGGGTGGTGCTGCATAGATGACCTGTGGCCAGCGGGATTGGTTGTAGGCGACGTACGGAAAAGTCATGTGACGCGCGTCACGTCGGAGGTCTCGTACGCAAGGGCCCCGCTGCGCGATTCCGGTCGCGCGGCGGGGCCCTTGGAGATCGGCACCGGTGTCAGGGCAGCGGCGGTGCCGAGGGGAGCGGCGCCGGGGGGTTGCGCCGCGGGTGTGGTGAGGAGGTGCGAGGGACAGTGGGATGGGGTGTGGGTGTCTCGCATCGTGCTGGACGGGTGCGGCCGGGCATCCGTCTCGACCGGTTGCGGTGGGGCCCCCGCGGCCCCCCGGGCCCCCCCCCC
>NZ_JBHTTQ010000142.1:0-14914 GCF_042794475.1 Streptomyces sp. NPDC056527 | reverse complement strand
GGTTGTGGGGGTTGGTGGTGTCGCAGGCTTCGATGCGGATGGTGGCGCCGTGGGTGGTGAGTTCGTGGTGGAGTTGGGTGGCTCCGGGTGCGTTGGTGCCGCGTCGGCTGGTGAGGATGAGGTGGCGTGCGCCGTGGTGGGTGACGAGGTGGCGGGCGAGGAGGCTGCCGAGCGCGCCGGTGCCACCGGTGATCAACACCGTCCCCTCCGGATCGAAGGCCCGCTCGCGTGACGTTCCCTCCGCGTCCGTGGCGGTTGCGGGCGTGCCGGATCGGGCCAGCACAGGTGCGTACAGCAGGCCGTCCCGTAGCGCCACCTGACCCCGGCCGGTCGCGACCGCGGCGGGCACGAGGGCCGCCTCCGCAGCCGTGCCGCCGTCGGCCCCCGCGTCCGGTGCCAGGTCCAGCAGGGTGAAGTGGCCCGACGTCTCCGCCTGCGCGGTGCGCAGCAGACCCCACACCGTCGACACCCCGACGGCCGACGAGGTCACCCGGGGGTCCGGGCCCGCCGCGGCGGCGCCCCGCGTGACCACCACGAGCCGCGCGTCGGCCAGCCGCTCCTCCGCGAGCCATTCCTGCACCACGGAGAGGGCGTCCACCGCCGACTCGTGGGCGGCGACGAGCACGTCGTCACCCCGCTCCCGCAGGGGCAGCACGACCACGGACGGCACCGGGTCGCCCGCGTCCAGCGAGGCCCGCAGCCCCGCCAGGTCGGCGTGATGCGCCCGGGCGCCGAGCCGCTCGGCGAGGTCCGCGCCGTCCTTCCCGAGCACCGCCCATGAGGACGCCGGCGCGTCGGCGTCGGCCGGCCGCTCGGCCGGCACCTCCTGCCACCGCAGGACGTACAGCGGATCCCGGGAACCCGCGGAGGCATCGGCGAGACCGCTGAAGTCCACGGCCCGCAGGGCGAGTTCGGTCACCGTGGCGACCGGGGCGCCCGTCGGGTCGGCCAGCGTCAGGGTCGCCGTGTCCGAGCCTCGTCGGCGCAGCAGGGCCCGTAGCCGGGTGGCGCCGGCGGCGTGCGCCGTGATGCCGGACCAGCTGAACGGGACCCGCAGCGGCGCGTCCGGATCGGCGACGAGCAGGGCGTGCAGAGCGGCGTCGAGGAGCGCGGGGTGGAGGGTGTGCCCGGTGGTGTCGGTGCCTTCGGGGAGGTCGACCTCGGCGTAGAGGTCGTCGCCGTCGCGCCAGAGGGCGGTGAGGCCCTGGAAGAGCGGGCCGTAGGCGTAGCCACGCGCGGCGAGTTCGTCGTACGCGCCGGCGAGGTCGACGGGCTCGCCGGGCGGCGGCCAGGCGAGGTGCTCCGCCTGCGGGGCGGTGGGAGCGAGGGAACCGGCGGCATGCCGGGTCCAGGCTCCCTCCTCCTCGTCGGTGCCCGCGGCACGGGAGTGCACCGTGAGCGGCCGGTGGCCCGACTCGTCCGCGGAGCCCACCGTCACCTGGAGGTCGACGGCCGCCGACTCGGCCAGGACGAGCGGGGCCTCCAGGGTGAGGTCCTCGACCGATCCGGCGGCCGTGAGGTCCGCCGCGTGCAGGGCCAGGTCGACCAGGGCCGCCCCGGGAAGCAGGACCGTCCCGGCGACCGCGTGCTCGCCGAGCCACGGATGCGTACGGAGCGAGACGCGGCCGGTCAGCACGAGACCGTCGCCCTCCGCCAGCCGTACCTCCGTGTCGAGCAGGGCGTGCCCGGACCCGGCCCCGCCCGCCGACTCCGTGCGCGGGGTGAGCCAGAAGTGCTCCTGCCGGAACGGATAGGTGGGCAGGTCCTCGGGATGCTCCGGGGTGCGCTCCGGCCGCCAGGCGGTGGGGGAGTGCCCGCTGGTGTGCAGCCGGGCCAGGGCCGCGCCGAACGTGCTGCCCTCGTCACCGCCGCGACGCAGGGTCGGGGTGAGCACGGCCGGTCCGGAGAGCGACTGCCGGGCGAGCGCCGTGAGGGTGGCGTCCGGGCCCAGCTCGACATAGCGGGCGACCCCCAGCTCCTGGAGGGCACGCACATGGTCGGTGAAGCGGACGGCGTCGCGGATGTGCGCGGTCCAGTAGGCGGCGGTCGTCGGATCGCCCGCGGTGACGAGCGGGATGGACGGCTCACGGAAGCGGATCTCCGCGACGGCCTCCCGGAACGCCTGCAGCACCGGCTCCATCAGGGGCGAGTGGAAGGCGTGGCTCACCTTGAGCCGGGTGGTGCGCCGGCCGAGGGCCGTGAAGATCTCCCGTACCGCGAGCGCGTCCTCCTCCGCACCCGAGATCACGGTGGAGTCCGGCGCGTTGAGCGCGGCGACGGACAGCCGTGGCGTCAGATGGGGGAGCAGCTCCTCCTCGCCGGCCTGGACGGCGATCATCGCGCCGCCGGCCGGCAGATCCCGCATCAGCCGTCCCCGGACCGCGACGAGCCGGGCGGCGTCGTCGAGGTCGAGCACGCCGGCGGCGTGCGCGGCGGCGATCTCGCCGATCGAATGCCCCGCCATGTGGTCCGGGACGATCCCCCGGTGCTCCAGGGCCCGGTAGAGCGCGGTCTGCAGCGCGAAGAGGGCCGGCTGGGTGTAGTCGGTCCGGTTCAGGAGCTCCGCGTCCTCCCCCCACATCACCTCGCGCAGCGGCCGGTCGAGATGCGGGTCGAGCGCGGCGAGCGTGGCGTCGAGAGCGGCGGCGAACACCGGGTCGGCGGCGTGCAGTTCACGCCCCATGCCGAGCCGCTGGCTGCCCTGACCGGTGAAGAGGTACGCGGTGCCTCCGGGCGCCGCCGTGCCGCCGACCAGGCCGGGTGCCTCCGCGCCCTCCGCGAGTGCGGCGAGGCCGGTGAGGAGCGCGTCGCGGTCGGCGGAGTCGACGACCGCCCGGTGCTCGAACCGGGCGCGGGCCGCGAGCGAGGCCGCGATGTCCCGGACGGGCGTCGCCGGGTGCTCGACGGCGTACGTGTGGAGCTGCCGCGCCTGCTCTCGCAGCGCCTCGTCGCTCTTGGCCGACAGCAGCCAGGGAAGCGCGGCGGGTTCATCGCCGGCCGACGCGGCGTCGGCCTGTTCGATGACGACGTGCGCGTTGGTGCCGCTGATGCCGAAGGAGGAGATGCCGGCCCGGCGCGGCTCGTCACCTGACCGCGGCCACTCCCGGTTCTCGGTGAGGAGCCGTACGGTGCCGTCGGACCAGTCGACATGGTCGGTCGGCTCGTCCACGTGAAGGGTCCGGGGCAGGACCCCGTTCCGCATCGCCATGATCATCTTGATGACACCGCCGACGCCCGCCGCGGCCTGGGAGTGTCCGATGTTGGACTTCAACGAGCCGAGCCAGAGCGGGTGCTCGGCGTCCCGCTCGCCGCCGTAGGTGTTGAGCAGCGCCTGCGCCTCGATCGGGTCGCCGAGCCGGGTGCCGGTGCCGTGCGCCTCGACGGCGTCCACCTGGTCCGCGGTGAGCCGGGCGTTGGCGAGCGCCTGGCGGATCACGCGCTCCTGCGAGGGTCCGTTCGGCGCGGTGAGACCGTTGCTCGCGCCGTCCTGGTTGGTGGCCGTGCCCCGCACCACCGCGAGGACCGGGTGCCCGTTGCGCACCGCGTCCGAGAGCCGCTCCAGGAGCAGCAGGCCGACGCCCTCGCTCCAGCCCGTCCCGTCGGCCGTGGTGGAGAAGGACTTGCAGCGGCCGTCGGGGGAGAGGCCCCGCTGCCGACTGAACTCCACGAAGGTGCCGGGCGTCGCCATCACCGTCGCGCCGCCGGCCAGCGCCAGCGAGCACTCGCCCTGCCGCAGCGACTGCGCCGCCAGGTGCAGCGCCACCAGCGACGACGAGCACGCCGTGTCCACGGTGATCGCCGGGCCTTCGAGTCCGTACGTGTACGCGATCCGCCCCGACACCACGCTGCCGGTGTTGCCGGTCAGCAGGATGCCTTCCAGATCCTTCGGCATGTGCTGCACGGGCGGCGCGTAGTCGTGGTACATCGTGCCGGCGAACACGCCGGTGTCGCTGCCCCGTACCTCGGCCGGGTCGATGCCGGCCCGCTCGAAGGTCTCCCAGGTCGTCTCCAGGAGCAGTCGCTGCTGCGGGTCCATGGCGGTGGCCTCGCGCGGGCTGATGCCGAAGAACTCGGCGTCGAACTCGCCCGCCCGGTAGAGGAAACCGCCCTGGTCCGTGCTCGACCTGCCGACGGCCTCGGGGTCGGGGTCGTAGAGGTTCTCCAGGTCCCAGCCGCGGTCCCGCGGGAAGGGGCCCACGGCGTCGGTCCCCTCGGAGACCAGCCGCCACAGGTCCTCCGGCGAGGAGACCCCGCCCGGGTAGCGGCAGGCCATGCCGATGATCGCGACCGGCTCGTACGAGGCGCCCGCCCCGCCGCCCGTCGCGGCCCGCACGACCGGAGCGGCCCCGCCCGCGGTCCCCGTCGTCAGCCGCTCCCGCAGATGCGCCACCAGGGCCTGCGGGGCGGGGTAGTCGAAGACAAGCGTGGCCGACAGCCGAAGGCCGGTCGCCGTGTTGATCCGGTTGCGCAGCTCGACCGCGCTGAGCGAGTCGAATCCGAGGTCCTTGAACCCGGTGGTGACGTCGACTGCCGCCGGTGACGCGTGGCCGAGCACCGCCGCGGCCTGCTCGCGCACGAGCTCGGTGATCCTGCGGATCTGTTCGCCCTCGTCGAGACCGGCCAGCTCCGCGGCGAACCCGCCGTCACCGCCCGGCGCCGCCGCGCCTGCCCGGCGCAGGGGCGCGCGGACCAGCCCGCGCAGCAGCGGGGGCACCCCGCCGGAGGCCGCCCGGGCCCGTACCGCCGCCAGGTCCAGGCGGGCGGGCACGAGCAGGGGCTCCGGGCGGCCGAAGGCCGCGTCGAACAGGGCGAGCCCGTCGGCCTCCGTCATCGCGGCCACACCGGAGCGGGCCATCCGCGCCAGGTCGGAGCCGCCCAGCTTCTCCCCCATGCCGCCCTCGCCCCACAGGCCCCAGGCGAGCGAGGTCGCCGGGAGGCCGAGGGCGTGGCGGTGGTGGGTCAGTGCGTCGAGGAAGGTGTTGGCGGCGGCGTAGTTCGCCTGCCCGGCGGCACCGATCAGACCGGAGACGGACGAGTACACGACGAACGCGGAGAGATCCAGGCCGGCGGTCAGCTCGTGCAGATGGAAGGCGGCCTCCGCCTTCGGGCGCACCACGGAGTCCAGCCGTTCGGGAGTGAGCGCGGTGACCACACCGTCGTCGAGGACACCCGCGGTGTGCACGACGGCGGTCAGCGGATGCGCGGCGTCCACCGACGCCAGCAGCGCGGCGACCGCGGCGCGGTCCCCGGTGTCGCAGGCCTCGATGTGCGCCTCCGCTCCCAATTCCGCGAGCCGGGCCACGAGTTCGGTCGCACCCGGGGCGTCGGCGCCCCGGCGGCTGGTGAGCAGGAGGTGGCGTACGCCGTGCTCGGCGACCAGATGCTCGGCGAGCAGCCGGCCGAGCCGTCCGAACGCCCCGGTGATCAGCACGGTCCCATCGGCAGCGAGCGGCCTCGGCGCGCTCTCCGCGTACGGTCCGTCCACCGGCGTCGCATCGGCGACCCGGGCCAGCCGGGGCACGTGGATCCCGCCCGCGCGGACCGCGCTCTGCGCCTCCCCGGACGCGGCGACGGCCCACAGCCGCCCGAGCGACTCCGGTGCGCCGTCGACGTCGACCAGCGCGAAACGGCCCGGGTACTCCGACTGCGCCGAGCGCACCAGGCCCCACAGGGGCGCGGTGACCAGGCCCTCCGCCGTCACTTCCGGCGCCACACCGGCCTCGGCGACGCCCGTTCCCACGGCATCACGCGTCACCACCAACAGGCGGGTGTCCGCGAGCTGTTCGTCGTCCAGCACGGCCTGCACCGTGGCGAGCGCCTCGTGCGCGGCACGCCGGGCCGCGCCGAGCGGGAGCTCCGGACCGGAGCCCGCGGCGGACCCGGGCGCGTACACGGCGAGTTCGGGCGCGGTCGTCGTTCCGGCGTCCAGAGCAGCCCGGAGCGCGGCGATGTCCGCGTACGGCTCCGCGCCGAGCGTGGCGGCCAGCTCCCGGGACTCGGGGGAGTCGCCGAGCACGACCCGACGCCCCTGGCCGGCAGCCTCGGCCTCCGTCCCCGTGACCGCGTCGGCCGCGAGCGACGGCTGCCAGGCGACCGTGAACAGCGGGTGCCGCCGGGCGGGTGCGTCGAGGCTCGCCGTGGACGCCTCGCGCAGCACCAGCGACTCGACCACCGCGACCGGAGCCCCCGCGGGGTCGTCGAGACGCAGGGTCACGCCGCCGTCGGGCGAAGGGCGCGCGCTCACCCGCAGCCGGCTGGCGCCCGTCGAGTACAGCGTCACCCCGCCGAACCCGAACGGCAGAAGTCCTTCCGCGCCGTCGACGAGCGGGTGGAGTGTGGCGTCGAGGAGTGCGGGGTGGAGGGTGTGGCCGGTGGTGTCGATGCCTTCGGGGAGGGTGATCTCTGCGTAGAGGTCGTGGCCGTCGCGCCAGAGGGCGGTGAGGCCCTGGAATGCGGGGCCGTAGCTGTAGCCGTGGGCGTCGAGACGCTCGTAGAGGCCCGTGAGGTCGACCCGTTCGCCCGCCGGAGGCCAGGCGAGCGGGGAAGGGGCGGGGTCGGTGTCCGTCAGGGTGCCGGAGGCATGCCGGGTCCAGGGCTCCGACTCGTCCGTACGCGCATGGACGGTGAGCGCCCGCCGACCGGCCGGGTCCGCCGCGTCCACGGTCACCTGGAGGGTGATCGCGGCGTCGGGCCGCAGGACGAGCGGGGCTTCGAGGGTGAGTTCCTCCACCGTCCGGGTCTGCGTGAGCCCGGCCGCGTGCAGGGCGAGGTCGGTGAAGGCGGTGCCGGGCAGGAGGGTGGTGCCGGCGATGGTGTGGTCGGCGAGCCAGGGGTGGGTGCGCAGGGAGATCCGGCCGGTGAGCACCAGCTGGTCGGAGTCGGCCAGCGTGACCGCCGCGCCCAGCAGGGCGTGGTCCGTCGCGGTCAGCCCCGCGGCGGTGACATCGGTCGTGGCGCGTTGCGACGAGAGCCAGTAGTGATCCCGCTGGAAGGGGTAGGTCGGCAGGTCGTCCGGGTGGGCGGGCGTGTGCGCGGGGTGCCAGGTCGAGGGGGAGTGGCCACCGGTGTGCAGACGGGCCACGGCGGTGGCGAAGGTGCCGGCCTCGGGGGCCTTCTTGCGGAGCGTGGGCGCCAGGGTCGCGGGCGCGGTGAGGGTGTCCTGCGCCAGGGCGGTGAGGGTGGCGTCGGGGCCGAGTTCGAGGTAGCGGGTGGTGCCGTCGGTTTCGAGGTGTTGGATGCCGGGGTGGAAGCGGACGGCTCGGCGGATGTGTTCGGCCCAGTAGGCGGGGGTGACGAGGTCGTCGCCGGTGGCGGGGAGTCCGGTGACGTTGGAGATGACGGGGATCTTCGGGGTGTGGAAGGTCAGGCCGGTGATGGCCTGGCGGAAGTCGTCGAGGACGCCGTCCATGTGGGCCGAGTGGAAGGCGTGGCTGACGGTCAGACGGGTGGTCTTGCGGCCGTCGGCAGCGAAGTGCTCCCGGAGCGCCTCGGCCTCCGCCTCGTCACCGGAGATCACCAGCGAGCCGGGCGCGTTGAGGCCCGCGATGCCGATCCCCGCCGTGAGCCGGGGAAGGACCTCGTCCTCGGTCGCCTGTACCGCGATCATGGCGCCGTCGGAGCGGGCGGACTGCATGAGCCGGCCCCGGGCGGCGACCAGGGTCACCGCGTCGGCGAGGTCGAGGACCCCGGCGGCATGGGCGGCGGCGATCTCGCCGATCGAGTGGCCGATCAGCACGTCCGGGACGATCCCCCGGCTCTCCAGGGTCCGGTGGAGCGCGGTCTGCAGCGCGAACAGGGCGGGCTGGGTGTACTCGGTCCGGTTCAGGAGCTCGGCGTCCTGCCCCCACACCACGTCCCGCAGCGGCCGCTCCAGGACGGCGTCGAAGCGGTCGCACACGTCGTCGAAGGCGGCCGCGAACACCTGGTCGGCGGCGTGCAGTTCACGCCCCATGCCGAGCCGCTGACTGCCCTGGCCGGTGAAGAGGAAGGCCGTCTTGCCGGTGGTCGCGGTGCCCGTCGTCAGGCCGGGCGCCTCGGCGCCTTCGGCGAGCGCCGCGAGGCCGGTGAGGAGGGCGTCGCGGTCGGTGGTGTCGACGACGGCTCGGTGGTCGAAGCGGGTACGGGCGGCCAGCGAGGCCGCGACCCGCTCCGTCGGAACGTCCGGGTGCCCGACGGCGTACGTGTGGAGCTGCCGCGCCTGCTCGCGCAGCGCCTCGTCGCTCTTGGCGGACAACAGCCAGGGCAGCGCGGGGAGTACGGAGACCTCGCCCTCGGTGCCTTCCGGCGCCTGCTCGATGACGACGTGCGCGTTCGTGCCGCTGATGCCGAAGGAGGACACGGCCGCGCGACGCGGCCGGTCGTCGGTGTGCCACGGACGCTCCTCGGTCAGCAGCCGGACCGTGCCGTCCGACCAGTCGACGTGCTCCGTGGGCCGCTCGGCGTGCAGCGTCCTCGGCAGCCGGTCGTGCCGCAGCGCCATCACCATCTTGATGACACCGCCGACACCGGCCGCCGCCTGCGCGTGACCGATGTTGGACTTCAACGAGCCGAGCCAGAGGGGGCGTTCGGCGTCGTGCTCGCTGCCGTAGGTGTTGAGCAGCGCCTGTGCCTCGATGGGGTCGCCGAGCCGGGTGCCCGTGCCGTGCGCCTCCACGGCGTCGACGTCACCGGGCGTCAGGTCCGCGTCGGCCAGGGCCTGGCGGATCACGGCCTCCTGGGAGGGTCCGTTGGGCGCGGTGAGACCGTTGCTGGCGCCGTCCTGGTTGGTGGCCGTGCCCCGCACGACCGCGAGGACCGGGTGCCCGTTGCGCACCGCGTCCGAGAGCCGCTCCACGAGCAGCAGGCCCACGCCCTCGCTCCAGCCGGTCCCGTCGGCCTCGGCCGAGAACGCCTTGCAGCGGCCGTCGGGGGAGAGGCCCCGCTGGCGACTGAACTCCACGAACATGCCGGGGCTCGCCATGACGGCCGCGCCGCCGGCCAGCGCCAGCGAGCACTCGCCCTGGCGCAGGGCACGCGCGGCCAGGTGCAGGGCGACCAGGGAGGAGGAGCAGGCCGTGTCCACGGTGATCGCCGGGCCTTCGAGGCCCAGGGTGTACGCGATCCGGCCGGAGGCGACGCTGCCGAGCTGACCGGTCAGCAGATAGCCGTCGAGGCCCTCGGTGGCCTCCGCGAGCCGGGGGCCGTACTCGAGCCCGTACGTGCCGGCGAAGACGCCGGTGTCGCTGCCGCGCAGCGACGTCGGGTCGATGCCGGCGCGCTCGAAGGTCTCCCAGGCCGTTTCGAGCAGCAGCCGCTGCTGCGGGTCCATCGCGGTGGCCTCGCGCGGACTGATGCCGAAGAAACCGGCGTCGAACTCGCCGGCCTCGTGGAGGAACCCGCCCCGCGCGGTGGACGACTTGCCGGCGGCCTCCGGGTCGGGGTCGTACAGGTCCTCGTCCCAGCCGCGGTCGTCCGGGAACGGACCGATCGCGTCCGTCCCCTCGGTCACCAGGCGCCACAGGGACTCGGGCGAGTCGACCCCACCCGGGTAGCGGCAGGCCATGCCGATGATCGCGATCGGCTCGCCGGGATCGGCCGGTGCCCGCCGGGCGGTCGCGCGCGGCGCCGCCGTGTCGTAGAGCAGCGTGTACAGATGCGCGGCGAGCGCCTCCGGGGTGGGGTGGTCGAAGGCGACGGCCACCGGCAGACGTACACCGAGGGCCTGCGCCAGACGGTTGCGGAGCCCGACGGCGGCCGAGGACTCCAGGCCCAGGTCGCGGAAGGTGTCACCGGGCGAACCGACCGTGCCGCCGGGACCGGCCCCGAGCACTCCCGCCGTCTGTTCCCGTACGAGCCCCAGCAGGCGCCGGCAGCGCTCGGCGGGGGCCAGCGCGTCCAGTTCCGCCCGCAGTTCGGTGACCGGTCCCGCGGTCTCGGCGGCGTCGGCCGCGGTGTCGTACGCGGGCAGCTCCAGCCGTACCGGCTCGCCCTCGGCGCCGGCATCCGCCTCGGCCGCGCCGTTCGCGGTCGCCCGGGCCGGGTCGACGGGGACTCCGTGCGCCCACAGGTCGGCGAACGCCGCCGCCAGCGCCCGGTGGCCGTCCCGGTCGCGTACCAGCGACCCGGTCACGACGGCGTCCCCCGCCCGGCCGGCGTCCTCGACGATGTCCTCCACGGCCATCTTCAGCACCGGATGCGGGCCCGCCTCCAGGAACGCCCCGTGGCCGTCGGCGAGCAGTGCGCGCACCGCCGACTCGAAGAGCACCGGCCGGCGCAACTGCCCCGCCCAGTACGGCCCGTCCAGCTCCACGGCGTCCAGCAGGGCGCCGCGCGCCGACGAGTAGAACGGGATCCGGGACACGGTCGGGCGCACGGACCGCAGCCCGTCGAGCAGCCGGTCCGTGATCGCGTCCACCTGGCCGACGTGCACGGGGAAGTCGGCTCGGATCCGCCGCGTCCGCACCCCCTCCGTCGAGAGGGCCGCCTCCAGCTCGGCCAGCGCGTCCTTGTCGCCCGACACGGTCACCGAACCCGGTCCGTTGACCGCGGCGAGACCCAGCCGGTCACCCCAGGGGGCCAGCCGCGCCCGCATCTCCTCGGCCGGCAGCAGCACCGCCACGATGCCGTACCCGCCCGACAGCTCCTCGGTCAGCGCCGCGCCCCACACCGCCGCGATCCGCAGCGCCTCGGACCGGGGCAGCGCGCCGCACGCGTGCGCGGCGGCCATCTCGCCGATGCTGTGTCCCACCACCGCGACCGGCTCGACGCCTCGGGAGCGCCACTCGGCGGTGAGCGAGATCATCACAGCGACCAGCGCCGGCATCACCACAGCCGCGGACTCCAGCGGCGGAGCGCCCTCGGCACCCCGCAGGACCTCGACCAGATCCCAGCCCACCAGCGGGCGCAGCTCCTCGGCGCAGGCCTCGACGCTCTCCCGGAACGCCTCGGACCCGTCGAGCAGATCGACCGTCATCCCGTCCCAGTGCGCACCGAAACCGGGGTAGACGAACACGGCGCCCGGTGCGCCGCCCGCCCCCGGCACCCGGCCCTCGCGCAGTCCTTCCGCGGTGGCCTCCTCGATCCGTCCGGCCGCCAGCGCGCGCAGTCCCGCGAGCAGTTCGTCGCGGTCCCGGCCGAGCAGGACCGCACGGTGCGCGGCCGCCTCGTCGGCGGCGGTCAGCGCGGCAGCGGCCGACGCGGGCGAGAGGCCGGGGAGGGTGTCGAGCAGTTCCGCCGCGGCGGCGGCGCGCGCACGCAGCGAGGCCGGTCCGGGCGCCGAGACCGGCCACAGTACGACGGGGTGGGGTGCAGCAGTCATCGTCTACCGTCTCCGAATTTCGGTTGCGCGGGATTCAGGTGGAACAGGGAGTGCGAGAGGGAAGGAGCGCCGGATGCCGGGGTGCGGCCGTCAGGACCGGGCGGCGTGCTCGGCGGCGAGCAGCGAGGAGACCAGCCGGAGCACGATCGCGGGCGCGGACCGGTGGAAGAAGTGCCCGCCGGTCAGGGTGAAGACCCGGAAGTCCGCCGAGGTGTGGCGGGCCCAGTCGGCCGCGATCCGGGGCGTCACCAGCGGGTCGCTCGACCCGGCGAGCACCCGGACCGGGACCGGCAGGGGCTCGTGTTCGGAGCCGGGAACGCGGCTGTGCGCCAGGCGCAGGTCGTCACGGAGCACGGCGACGGCGAGCCGCAGCCACTCCGGGTAGCGGAGCACCAGCTCCGGCAGCCCGTCGAGGCGGGTCATCCAGGCCGTCAGCTCCTCGTCCGTGAGCCGCTCCGGCGAGATGTCTCCGCGCGGGGTGTGCGGCGGGGGACAGGCGCCGACCAGCAGCTGGCGCGGCGGTGTGCGGCCCTGGACGATCCGGCGCCGGGCCAGCTCGTAGGCGACCATGCCGCCCATGCTGTGCCCGTAGAAGGCGTACGGCGCGTCCATCAGGGGGTCGAGCGCCTCGTCCAACTCGTCGACGAGCCGGGCGAAGTCGTGCAGCCGGGGCTCGCGGACCCGGTGCTCGCGGCCGGGCAGCTGCACCGGTACGACGGAGATCGCACCGCCGAGCCGCGGCTGCCAGCCGGAGAACGAGGAGGCGGCCCCGCCGGCGTGGTGGAAGCAGAACAGCCGCAGCCGCGCGGCGTCCGGCTCGGCCTGCCGGGGGAGCAGATACGCCGAACGGGCCGGACCGGCGAGGCCACGGGCCCGGCCGGCGTCCCCGTCGGCCGCTGCCGCCGGGCCCGCGCCGCCGGTCATGGCTCCACCGTCTGCGCCGTCAGCGTGTAGATGTCGCGCAGGCTGGTCGACTCCAGCACCTGCGCCATCGGTACCCGCTGCCCGGTCTCCCGCTCGATCGCGGTGAGCAGGGTCAGCAGGTGCAGCGAGTCCCAGCCGGGCAGCTCGTCGAAGCCGGCACCCACCGTCGCGGGCGTGAGGGACAGGCCGATCTCGCTGTGGACGAGGGAGAGGAAGTCGTCGAGGCTCTTCACTGGTGCAGCCCTCCCAGGCTCAGGGTCAGCCGGATGTGCTCCGGCGGCTCGGGGATCTCCGCCAGGTCGTGGCGGTAGAGGGTGGGGGCACCGTCGGTGCCCCCGCCGGCCGGGCTGAAGCCGTTGCCGGGGTAGAAGTCCTGGACCTTGCCGTTCTTGGCCGACGGCCGGTAGCCGGCCCGCACCGAGCGCAGGCCCTCGTCCCGGGCGTGGCCGAGGATCGCCGAAAGGCAGGCCTGCTCGATGCCACGGGCGAACACCCGGCAGCTGAGCAGGAAGTTGTCGATGATGAGCGTGTCGTCCTCGCGGTGGGCGAGGACGGCGCCGACGACCCCGTTGTCGCCGAACCGGTCGCCGGAGCGGATGGTGAGGACCAGGGAACCGGGCGCGGCGGCCCGCTCGGCCACCTCGGACTGCTGGAGCCGCTCGGTGGTCAGGTTGAACTGGTTCGTACGCAGCGTCAGTTGGGACACCCGCGCCAGCTCGGCCGGAGAGGCGTCGGCGAACCGCACGTGGACGTCCAGCTCGCGCAGATAGTCGTCGAGGGAGGAGAAGCTGTGCAGGAAGTCCTTGCGGTCCAGCTCCTCCCGGTACCGCTCGGGGCGCTTCAGATCGTCGGACGTGATGTCCCGTACGTCGAACCAGCCGTCCCGCAACAGCTTCTCGACGTGCAGCGCCGGCTCGTCGTCCAGGGCCACCACGGCGACGTCCGGAAGCTCGCGGGCGACGAGCCCGCACTCGTACGGGCTGTCGTCGGCGAAGACGAAGCTGTCCACCCCGAGATTGAGCTCGGCGGCCAGCTCGCGCAGATTGTCGTGCTTGGGGCGCCAGTTGGCGATGACCCGGACGAAGTCGTCCTCGCGCAGCGTCATGTCGGGATGGGACCGCAGCACCTCGCGCACCGGGTCCAGATCGTTCTTGCTGACCGCGGCGAGCAGCACCCCCTGGGACGCGATCTGCCGGGCGGTCCGCTGGAACCGGCGGAACGCCTCGCCCCGGTAGGAGCCGGCGACCTCGATGCCCTCGATCCCGTCGTCGCCGAGGATCCCGCCCCAGACCGTGTTGTCCAGGTCGAGGACCAGGACCTTCTTCGCGCGGCCGGTGGACGCGCGGAGCAGATGCGCCACCTCACGCGCGTACGCCTCCTGCGCCTCGGGCGACAGCTCCGTGTGCGTGTAGACACCGAGCCGGTCGTCACGGAGCGGCAGCTCCGCGCCGAGCAGCGGGTCGAGATCGAGGACGGTCAGGGCCGGGTGGTCGTCCATCAGCCGCAGCAGCCGCGCGTTGGCCTCCCGCCACACGGCGCCGAGCCTGGCCCGGTCGCGTACGCCGATCAGCTGCGCCGGCCACTCGCCCGGCAGCGGCAGGGTGTTGAACACCAGCGTGCCCTGCCCCGCTCCGTCGAAGGCCGTCGCCAGCCCGTCGAGCAGCGTCAGCTTCTCGTCGAACACCCGGCGCACGTCCTCCGGGCTCCAGGGCACGGGGACCTCGTCGAAGACCACGGAGGCGTCCAGCAGGCACACGACCGCGTCGGGCTTCGCCGCGTACAGCTCGCTCGCGGAGTCCGACAGGTCGAAGACGTAGCCGTCGAAGTCGGACACGTGAGGGCGCAGCAGCAGACCGTGCCGGGCCAGCTCGGCCGTGACCGGCGCGACGAGCCCGGACACGGTGCTGTGCCCGGTGAACGCCACCGACAGGACCGGTGTGTCCGGGTGCTCGGCGAGCACGGCGTCCGCGCCGAGGCGCGCCAGCAGGTTTCCCGCCCAGCGTGTCCCTGCCGCGTCGCCCGCGCCTATCAGGCCACGCACCAGCGGATACTCGGCGGCCACGCGGCCCTGCTCGTGCAGCGACCGCAGCGTGTCGTCCGTCTTCTCGACCATTCCCAGCTCTCCCCGTACGTCGGGTACGACGCGGCCATGCTTGGCGAGCGGCCTAAAGCGGCCCTAACAGCCGTCTAGGGCCCGGCGTTCCAGGTCGCACCGGCCGCCGGGGTCGGTCGCCGGCGCCGCCTCGGCCGGTCGTCGGGGGTGGGCCGGGACGGAGATTAGGGGCCCTTAAGTGGCGGTTTGGAGACCCCGCCTAGATCTTCATCCCGCACCACGGCGTGATCGGTGACCGGCCGAACCGGCCACCGCACGACCGCGACTCTTCGGAGGAACACATGGCAACCGCCCTCACCGCAGAGCTGGAGTTCGACCTCGACCTCGACCTGGAGGTCGTGGTCCAGGACTCGCCCGCCATGGAGGCCAAGTCCTTCACGGGTACCGGCACCTGTCTCTCCTGCCCGGTCACCTCCTGGCACTGCTGATCGGCCCGGAAGCGCCGACCGGCTGACGAGCCGACGGCGTGACGAACCGACCAGCTGACCGGGTGCCGGGCGGCACGGCCTGCCAGGGCCGCGCCGCCCCGCGCTCACAAGTCACCACCACCCACAGAACGGACCGGGGACGGACACAAGACG
>NZ_JBHTTQ010000141.1:0-15055 GCF_042794475.1 Streptomyces sp. NPDC056527 | reverse complement strand
GGTTTCCCGGGAGGCGCGGGGCCCACCTGTGCGGTTCAGACGGTGCTTCAGCCCGCGAGGATCGCGCGCGCCAGCTTGGCCGTCTCGGTCGGCGTCTTGCCGACCTTGACGCCCGCGGCCTCAAGGGCCTCCTTCTTCGCCTGGGCGGTGCCGGAGGAGCCGGAGACGATGGCGCCGGCGTGGCCCATGGTCTTGCCCTCGGGCGCGGTGAAGCCCGCGACGTAGCCGACGACCGGCTTGGTGACGTTCTTCGCGATGAAGTCCGCCGCACGCTCCTCGGCGTCGCCGCCGATCTCGCCGATCATGACGATCAGGTCGGTGTCGGGGTCGGCCTCGAACGCCGCGAGGGCGTCGATGTGCGTCGTGCCGATGACCGGGTCGCCACCGATGCCGACGGCGGACGAGAAGCCGATGTCACGGAGCTCGTACATCATCTGGTACGTCAGCGTGCCGGACTTCGAGACCAGGCCGATGCGGCCCGGCTTCGTGATGTCGCCCGGGATGATGCCGGCGTTGGACTGGCCCGGGGTGATGAGACCGGGGCAGTTCGGGCCGATGATGCGGGTCTTGTTGCCCTTCGACTGCGCGTACGCCCAGAAGGCGGCGGAGTCGTGGACGGCGATGCCCTCGGTGATGACGACCGCGAGCGGGATCTCGGCGTCGATCGCCTCGACCACGGCGGCCTTGGCGAAGGCCGGCGGGACGAAGAGGACGGAGACGTTGGCGCCCGTCTTCTCCATCGCCTCGGCGACGGAGCCGAAGACCGGGACCTCGGTGCCGTCGAAGTCGACGGACGTGCCGGCCTTGCGCGGGTTCACGCCACCGACGATGTTGGTGCCGTCACCCAGCATGAGCTTGGTGTGCTTCATGCCCGTGGCACCGGTCATGCCCTGGACGATGACCTTGCTGTCCTTGGTGAGGAAGATAGCCATGGTGTGCTTGACCTCGTCCCTTACTTCGCAGCCGCGAGCTCGGCGGCCTTGTCGGCCGCGCCGTCCATGGTGTCCACACGCTGCACGAGCGGGTGGTTCGCGTCCGACAGGATCTTGCGACCCAGCTCCGCGTTGTTGCCGTCGAGGCGCACGACCAGCGGCTTGGTGACCTCTTCGCCCTTGGTGGCGAGGAGCTCCAGGGCCTGGACGATGCCGTTGGCGACCTCGTCACAGGCGGTGATGCCACCGAAGACGTTGACGAACACGGACTTGACGTCCGGGTCGCCCAGGATGATCTCCAGGCCGTTCGCCATGACCTCGGCGGAGGCGCCGCCACCGATGTCGAGGAAGTTGGCCGGCTTCACGCCGCCGTGGTTCTCACCGGCGTACGCGACGACGTCCAGGGTCGACATGACCAGGCCGGCGCCGTTGCCGATGATGCCGACCTCGCCGTCGAGCTTGACGTAGTTGAGGTTCTTGGCCTTGGCGGCAGCCTCGAGCGGGTTGGCTGCGGCCTTGTCCTCGAGCGCCTCGTGCTCGGGCTGACGGAAGTCGGCGTTCTCGTCGAGAGACACCTTGCCGTCCAGGGCCAGGATGCGGCCGTCCTTGGTCTTCACCAGCGGGTTGACCTCGACGAGGAGCGCGTCCTCGGCGACGAAGGTCTTCCACAGGGTCACCAGGGCCTCGGCGACACCCTCGGCCACGTCGGCCGGGAACTTCGCCAGGGCCACGATCTCGCGAGCCTTCTCGATGCTCACGCCCTCGACGGCGTTGACCGGGACCTTCGCGAGGGCCTCGGGGGTCTTCTCCGCAACTTCCTCGATGTCCATGCCGCCCTGCACGGACGCCATCGCGAGGAAGGTGCGGTTGGTGCGGTCGAGGAGGTACGAGACGTAGTACTCCGCCTCGATCTCCGGGGACAGCTCGGCGATCATCACCTTGTGGACCGTGTGGCCCTTGATGTCCATCCCGAGGATGTCGGTCGCACGGGCGACCGCCTCGTCCGGGGTGGCGGCCAGCTTCACGCCGCCGGCCTTGCCGCGGCCGCCGACCTTCACCTGCGCCTTGACGACCGACTTGCCGCCAAGACGCTCGGTGGCCTCGCGCGCCGCCTCAGGCGTGTCGATGACTTCACCGGCCAGCACCGGTACACCGTGCTTGGCGAAGAGGTCCCTCGCCTGGTACTCGAACAGGTCCACGCGCGTCCGTCCCTTTTCTGATGATCGCGGTTCGTTGTCTGCGTGGGCGTGCCGCGAAGGGCAACGTGACTGCGCTGTCACAAGGGAGGCGTACACGGTGTCCGTGGACGCGGCATGTCCGTCTCGCAGGTTATCCCCGAGGGACGTGGGTCCCTAAATCGCAGATCACAACGGAGCGGTGATACGGGTCACAGATCGTAGGGGGAGGAGGGCGGTCCGTAGGGGACCCCGAGGGTGGCCTCGGGGCCCACCGCACAGGTGGGGACCGGGGGTTGTGGACCTCACGACGCGCCGCACAGCGAGGTGAGGAGCCCTCGGGCCCGGTTGTGATATGGGCCTCAGTCCGCCCGCACGCGGCCGGTCGGGTGGTGGCGGGGCTGCGGAATCCGCAGCGGTCAGGGAGTGTCCGGCACCGGCAGGGGGCGTTTCTCGATCGCCGCGGCCATCACCTCGGGGAAGAGGTCCGGGGTGCAGGCGAAGGCGGGGGCGCCGAGTGCGGCGAGAGCGGCCGCGTGCTCGCGGTCGTACGCGGGGGCTCCCTCGTCGGAGAGCGCGAGCAGCGCCACGAACTGCACGCCCGATGCCTTCATCGCCGCGACCCGCTTCAGCATCTCGTCCCGTATGCCCCCTTCGTAGAGGTCGCTGATCAGGACGACGACCGTGTCGGCCGGACGGGTGATCTGCGACTGGCAGTAGGCCAGAGCGCGGTTGATGTCGGTGCCGCCGCCGAGCTGGGTGCCGAAGAGGACGTCGACCGGGTCGTCGAGCTGGTCGGTGAGGTCGACGACCGCCGTGTCGAAGACGACGAGCCGGGTCGCGATCGAACGCATCGAGGCGAGGACCGCGCCGAACACCGACGCGTAGACGACGGAGGCCGCCATCGAGCCGGACTGGTCGATGCAGAGGACGACGTCCTTCTTGACCGACTGCGCCGCCCGGCCGTAGCCGATGAGCCGTTCGGGGACGACCGTCCGGTACTCGGGCAGGTAGTTCTTGAGGTTCGCGCGGATCGTGCGGTCCCAGTCGATGTCCCGGTGCCGGGGGCGGCTGATCCGGGCCGATCGGTCGAGCGCGCCCGTGAGGGTGGCCCGGGTGCGGGTCGCGAGGCGCTTCTCCAGGTCGTCGACGACCTTGCGCACGACCGCCCGGGCCGTCTCCTTGGTGGTCTCGGGCATGGCCTTGTCGAGGGAGAGGAGCGTGCCGACGAGATGGACGTCCGCCTCGACGGCCTCCAGCATCTCGGGCTCCAGGAGCAGGGTGGAGAGACCGAGCCGCTCGATGGCGTCGCGCTGCATGACCTGGACGACGGAGCTGGGGAAGTACGTCCGGATGTCGCCGAGCCAGCGGGCCACGGAGGGGGCCGAGGCGCCGAGGCCGGCGGAGCGGTCGCGTCCGGTGGAGCTCTTCGAGCCGCGTCCGTACAGCGCGGTCAGGGCTCCGTCCATCGCGGAGTCGGTGCCGGCGAGGGGGCGTCCCGTGCCGTCCGCCTCGCCGCCGCCGAGGACCAGACGCCACCGCCGCAGCCGCTCGTCGCCCCCGGTTCGAGGGCTGGTGCCGACCGGTGCCGCCGTGTCGGTGCCGACTCCTGCGGTCGTACCGGCACCTGTTCCGCTTGCGGTGCCCGCTCCTGCGGTCGTGCCGGCTCCCGTTCCGCTTGCGGTGCCGGCGCCTGATCCGCTTGCGGTGCCGGTTCCTGCGGCCGTGCCGGTTCCCGTTCTGCTTGCGGTGCCGGCGCCTGATCCGCTTGCGGTGCCGGGCGCTGTTCCGTCCATCGGTCCGCTTCCGTTCATCGGTCCGCCCCTTCCGGCTCGTCGTGTCCCAGCAGCAGCCGCAGGACCGGCAGCACTCCGTCGGCCCGCTCCTCGTCGAGGCTCGCGGCGAAGCCGGGGGTTCCGGCCTCCGGACGGCTCGCGGTCGAGGACGGGCCGCGGGCGACCAGCTCGCCCAGGGTGCGCCGGACGCCCGGTTCGTACGCGGAGAAGGTGCGCCGCAGCAACGGCAGCACGTCGGTGAAGGTGTCGCCCGGGACGCCGGTCAGCCAGTCGTCGACCAGGCTCAGCAGCCGTTCGTCGTGGACGAGGATCATGCCGCCTCCGGCGGCGCCGCCGACGAAGCCCTCGATCCAGGCGGCGGCGTCGGCGGGGGCGGTCCCGGGTGAGAGGGCGAGGCCCATGAGCCGTGCGGCCTCGTCCTCGTCGAGCCGCCCGTCGTCGAGCAGGAGCCGGGCGGCGCGTCCCCGGAGGATCCCGGGCACGGTGTCGCGGTCGGCGAGCCTGCGGAGCACCCCGGACCAGCGGTCGGTGCGTTCCGCGCTGTCCGGGAGCAGGCCGAGGGCGCCATGGACCGCGTCGAGGTGGCCGCGCATCTCGGCGGCGGCGTCGGCGTCGAGTCCGGCGCAGGCCGGCGGGAGGCCGACGCAGATCCGTTCGGCGAGCCCGGCGGCGACCTCGCCGAGCGCGGCGGTGTCGGTGGCGCGGACGTCTCCGTAGCGCAGCGAGCGGGCGAGCGCGGGCAGGGCCTGGGCGAGGTGCCCGACGTCGGAGTCGAGTGCGGCACGGTCGGCGAGGGCCGTCATGACGACGGGCAGGGCCTCCCCGAGTCCGGCGAGCAGGCACTGCTCGGCGAGCGCGGTGACCTCGGCGAGCGCCGTGGCCTCCAGGGCGCGGGCCTCGGCCTTGGCGGTGGCGGCGGAGTCGACGGTGGTGCCCCAGACGCCCGCCTCGGCGATCCGGACGTGCAGCTCCGGCTCCCAGCGCAGCCGCCAGCTCTCCCGGAAGGTGCCGGTGCTGCCGCGGCCGGCGACGGGCTCGCCCCAGCCGATGCCCAGCAGCCGCAGTCGGTGCAGGAGTCTGCTGCGGGCCGCGTCGTTCTCCTTGCGCAGATCGAGCTCCAGCTCCCTCTCCTGCGCCTCCGGCTTGAGGCGCAGCCCGCGCTGGAGCCGGGCGAGGTCGCGCTGCAGCGGTACGGCGGGGGCGTCGGCCGGGACCTCGCCGAGGACGTCGCCGACGACGAGGCGGTCGCGGACGAGGTCGAGCGGGACGTCGGAGCCGTCGCACATGACGGCGCGTACGGCGTCGGTGGTCTCGCCGAGCCCCGCCAGCGGCCGGCCGCGCATGGTCGCGAGGGTCTCGGCGAGCCGTACGGCCTCGATGACATGGGCGGAGGAGACGATCCGGTCCTCTTCCCTGAGGAGACCGGCGACCTTGGTCATCCAGCGCTCGACGGGCCGGTCGGGGGCGGCGAAGAGGTGCCCGTACCAGCCGGGCGCGTCGATGCCGGCGCCGTACCCCGAGCGGCGGGCGAGCCTGCGGTGGGTCCAGGGCACCCAGGTCGTCTCGGTCTTCACCTTGGGCAGACCCTTGAGCAGGGCTCGGTCGGCTCCGACGGTCGTCCTGCGCGCCAGCGCGGGCACGTGCCAGGCGCCGCAGACGACGGCGACGGAGTCACCGAACTCCTTGCGGGCGGTCCGCAGCTGGAGCCGCATGTACGCCTCGCGGATCAGGTCACGGGCGTGGCCGCCGTCGCCGTGCGCCTCACGCAGGGCGCCCATGGCCTCGGCGACCGCCGCGAACGGCGCCGTGGGGTCGTCGGGCGCGGTGGTGCCGCGGAGCTCGATCACGTCCTCCCACCAGCGCTCGGGGTCGTCGTACCCGGCGGTCCGCGCGAGCTCGCCGATCGGGTCGATCCGCAGCTCCTCGTCCACCTCGTCGCCCGTGGCGTCGGCGGCGGCGAGGCTGTGGGCGGCGGGAAGGTCGATGAATCGGACGGCGACGCCGTGGGCGAGGGCCCAGCGGATCGCGACCCACTCGGGCGAGAACTCCGCGAAGGGCCAGAACGCGGCCCGTCCGGGGTCGTCGACGGCGTGGGCGAGCAGCGCGACCGGTGGCCGCATCTCCTCGTCGGCGGCGAGAGGGAGCAGCCCGTCCGCCTCGGGCGGGCCCTCGATCAGCACGCATGCGGGCCGCGTCGCGTCGAGCGCCGCGCGCACTCCTCGCGCCGATCCGGGGCCGTGGTGCCGCACTCCGAGCAACAGGGGCCCGGAGCCCCACTGTCCGGCGCTCCGCCCGTCGGCCGGCGCATCCGTGGCCGGCCCGCGCCGCTCCGGAGCCGCGGGCCGGTCCGGTGGGGCCGCGCGGCCCGCGGGGACCGCGCCGGCCGTCACCGTCGAAGACGTCGTCACGCGCTCACCTCGCGGCAGGCGCGGTAGAAGTCCTTCCAGCCGTCGCGCTCCCGGACGACCGTCTCCAGGTACTCCTGCCAGATGACGCGGTCCGCGGCCGGGTCACGGACGACGGCGCCGAGGATGCCGGCGGCGACGTCCGCGGGGCGCAGGACGCCGTCGCCGAAGTGGGCGGCCAGGGCGAGGCCGCCAGTGACGACGGAGATGGCCTCGGCCGTCGAGAGAGTCCCCGAAGGGGACTTGAGCTTCGTGCGGCCGTCGGTGGTGACCCCGTCGCGCAGCTCGCGGAAGACGGTGACGATCCGGCGGATCTCCTCGACCCCCTCCGGGACGGCCGGCAGGTCGAGGGAGCGTCCGATCTGGTCGACGCGGCGCGCGACGATGTCGACCTCCGCCTCCGGGGTGGCCGGCAGGGGCAGCACGACGGTGTTGAAGCGGCGGCGCAGTGCGCTGGAGAGGTCGTTGACCCCGCGGTCGCGGTCGTTGGCGGTGGCGATGAGGTTGAAGCCCCGTACGGCCTGGACCTCTTGGCCGAGCTCCGGCACGGGCAGGGTCTTCTCGGACAGGATCGTGATGAGCGTGTCCTGCACGTCGGCGGGGATGCGGGTGAGCTCCTCGACGCGGGCGGTCAGGCCCTGGGACATCGCGCGCATGACGGGACTGGGGACGAGCGCGTCCCGGCTGGGGCCGTGGGCGAGCAGCTTGGCGTAGTTCCAGCCGTAGCGGATCGCCTCCTCGGGCGTCCCGGCCGTGCCCTGCACCAGCAGGGTCGAGTCGCCGCTGACGGCGGCGGCGAGGTGCTCGGAGACCCAGGTCTTGGCGGTGCCGGGCACGCCGAGCAGGAGCAGCGCCCGGTCGGTGGCGAGTGTGGTGACGGCGACCTCGACGATCCGGCGCGGCCCGACGTACTTCGGCGTGATCACCGTCCCGTCGGGCAGGGTGCCGCCGAGGAGATAGGTGGCGACGGCCCAGGGCGAGAGCTGCCAACGGACGGGCCGCGGCCGGTCGTCGGCGGCGGCCAGCGCCTTGAGTTCGTCCGCGAAGGCATGCTCGGCGTGGGGCCGCAGGGCCTCGGCGCCGGATGCGATGCCGGTGTCACCACCGGCTTCCGTGGCGGTCGGTGCGGCCGCCCCGGTGACGCTTCCGGCACCGGGGACGGCGCTCGTGATGGTTTCGGGCACGGTCATGGATCCCCCTCCAGATCGTTCGACCTGATGTGTCATCCACCGTGCACCACGCCACTGACAATCGGCCTTCGCCGCGGTTCAGAGGCCAAGTCCGCCCGTTCGGACGGGAGTCAGCCGGCGATCGGGGAGACCGCGACGCAGCCACCGGCCATCGCCTGCTCGCCCTTCGCCTCCTTGATGACCTTGCCCTTGTGGATGACCTTGCAGGTGAGGTCGGCCGCCGGGTCGAGCGTGAGCGGCATGACGGCGGGCGGCATGATGCCCTTCAGCGTCACCGTCTTCTTCCACGGCGTGGCCGGCTTGGTCTCCTTCTCGAGCTTCGGCTCCATGGCCGAACCGCTGCCGCCGTGGAACTCGATCGACTCGATGTTCTTGCCGGTGACCTCGTACGTGACCTCGTAGGTCTCGTTGACGGCCTTGTCGACCTGGTCGGCGGCCTTGTCCGCGGCCGCGGAGCAGGCGCCGAGACCGAACGCGAGGCCGGTGACGGCGAGGACCGAGACGGCGGTGCGGATGGTGCGGTTCATGAGGTGTCCCCCAGGGAGTTTCGTGGTTGTCCCCCGCACACAATCGCAAAGGGAAGGTAAAGTCAAATACCCCGCCGGATCGGCAGCAAGCGCGTGAAACCGCAGGTCAGGGTCGTTGTCAGTGGGGCCCCCTACCGTCGTGGGCATGGATACACAGGGGGTGCGCTGGACGGCGGATCAGGTGCTGGCTCTGGCTCCTGACGATGCCTCACGCAGAGCGGGAAGCAAGCTCGGCACGGCCGGGTCGTGGTCGAGTACGGGCGGCAGCGGCGAGGGGGCCGTCTGGGGTCTGTGCCGGGGCAGCGGCAGCAAGCCGTACCGCACGGTCGTCGACATCACCGGCCCGGCGTATTCGTGCAGTTGCCCCAGCCGGAAGTTCCCGTGCAAGCACGCGCTGGGCCTGCTGCTGCTCTGGACCTCGGACGGAGCGGAAGCCGGGGGCGGCGACGCTCCGGACTGGGCCGAGCAGTGGCTGGAGGGCAGGCGCAAGCGCGCCGAGGGCGTACGGGCCCGCGAGGCGGACGGCTCCGGACGGGCGGGCGCCGCCGATCCCGAGGCCGCGCGCCGCAGGGCGGAGCGCCGGGCCGCCCGGATCACGGCGGGCGCGGAGGAGTTGGAGCAGCGGCTCGCCGATCTGCTGCGGGGCGGCCTGGCCTCGGCCGAGCAGTCCGGATACGGCCTGTGGGAGGAGACCGCGGCCCGGATGGTCGACGCCCAGGCCCCCGGACTCGCCGGCCGGGTCAGGGAGTTGGGGTCGATACCGGGCTCGGGACCCGGCTGGCCGGTCCGCCTCCTGGAGGAGTGCGCACTGACCCATCTCCTCGACCGCGCCTGGCTCTCCGTGGACCGGCTCCCCGGCCCGCTGGCCGCGACCGTTCGCACGCGGGTGGGTCTGCCCGCTCCGGTGCAGGGCACGGCGGTGCGGGACCACTGGCTGGTGCTCGCGCAGTACGACTCCACGGACGGCAAGCTGACGACGCGTCGCATCTGGCTGCACGGCAGGGAGACCGGACGCACGGCGCTGCTCCTCTCCTTCGGAGCCATGGGACGCGCGCCCGAGCTGGGCCTTCCGGTGGGTGTGACGGTCGACGCCGCGCTCACCCCGCATGCGGGTGCGGGCGCGCTGCGTGCCGAGCTGGGCGAGCTCTTCTCGGCGCCCGTCCCGCTCGACGCCCCGCCCCGCGGCGGCACGGTCGGGGACGCGCTCCATGCCTACGGCCTCGCCCTGCGCGAGGACCCCTGGCTGGACTCCTGGCCGGTGACGCTCGCCGATGTGGTCCCCATACCGACGGACCACGGCTGGCAGCTCGCCGACGCGTCACCGGTCGCGGGCGGCGGCGAGGCGCTGCCGCTCAGCGGTCCCGCGCTCGGGCGGCCGGGCCTGTGGCGGCTCGCCGCGCTCTCCGGCGGCGGGCCGGTGACCGTCTTCGGGGAGTGCGGGCACCGCGGGTTCACCCCGCTCGCCGCCTGGTCCGCCGACGCCCCCGGAGAGACCGTCCCGCTCCACTGAGTCCGTACGACCGCCCGACGACTGCCTGGAGGACCTCCATGGACGCCTGGGAAGAACTCGTCACCTCGGCGCTGCTCGGCACCGACCGCCGGCCGCCCGCGCTCCCCGACCGGGCGGGCGGGGGCGCCCCCGTCGCACTGCTGGACGCCGCGGCGCTGCACACCGTACGGCGCAGGGCGGGGCTGCGGCCCGGGCCCGCCGCCCCCGCGCCGGAGGCCGCCCCCGCGGACGCCCGCCGGCCCCTGCCCGAGCCCGCCCGCCACCGCCTCGCCCAGCTCCTCGCGGGCCGGGCCGCGGCCGCACCGTCCGGGGGGCGGCGCGGGGCCGCGCCCGACCTCGCCGAGCTGCTCCCCCAGTGGCTCGCCTCCGCCGACGACCACGGTTACAAGGCGCCCGCCTCGGCTCTGCCCGCCCTTCTCGACGCGGCACGCGCCCGTACCGATCTGCGGCCCCAGGCCCTCGCTCTCGCCGGGCCGCGCGGGCTGTGGCTGGCCCGGCTGAACCCGGAGTGGAAGTTCGCCCTGCGCGGCGCGGGAGGGAGTTCGGCGCTCCCGGACTTCCGGGACGGCGAGGCGGTCCGGGAGCTGTGGGAGGAGGGGCTGTTCGCCGAGCGGGTCGCGCTGCTCGCCTCCGTACGGACCGAGGACCCGGCGGCCGCACTCGAACTGCTGCGTTCCACCTGGCCGGCCGAGCGGGCGGAGGACCGGCTGATGTTCCTGGACTCGTTGCGGGCCGGACTCTCCGGCGCGGACGAGGAGTTCCTGGAGGCCGCCCTGGCGGACCGGAGCCGCAATGTGCGCTCCACGGCCGCCGAGCTGCTCTCCGCGCTGCCCGACTCGGCGCTCGCGGGCCGGATGGCGCGGCGCGCCTCGTCCTGTGTCTCGCTGGACCGTACGAAGGGGGCCGAGACCGTCGTCGTCGAAGCCCCGCACGAATGCGACGAGGCGATGCAGCGGGACGGGCTGATCGCCACCGCGCCGGCGGGCCGCGGCGAGCGCTCGTGGTGGCTGGGCCAGCTGGTCGAGTCGGCGCCGCTGTCGTGCTGGCGGACGCGGTTCGGCGGACGGGCGCCCGAGGAGATCGTCGCCCTTCCGGTCGCCGACGACTGGCAGGGGGAGCTGCATGCCGCATGGTGCCGGGCGGCGGTACGGCAGCGGGACGCCGACTGGTCCCGGGCCCTGCTCGGCGCGCCGGCCGCCCCGCCGGCGACCGGACCCGGCATCGCCTCGCTCGCGGAGCGGGCGAAGCTGCTCTCGACGCTCCCGGACGAGGAGCGGGCCCGCTGGGTCGCCTCGTTCATCGCGGCCCACGGCCTGTCGGAGGCGTTCCAGCTGCTGGGCGTGTGCACGGTGCCCTGGGCGGAGCCGCTCGGCGGGGCGGTGATCGACGCCCTGGACATCGCCCGCGAGGCGGGCAGCTATCCCTGGAGCTTCAGCGGGGTGATGGGCCTCGCGGAGCGCTGCCTGTCCCCGGACGCGGCGCCCCAGCTGGAATCCCTGACCGCCCTCCCCGCAGAACCGGAGGACGCCTCACCCGGAGCCGGAAGCTACTGGTCGGAAGCGTTCCAGCGCCTGGTGTCGACCCTTCGCCTACGAGCGACGATGCAAGCGGAACTGGCGGGCTAGCGGGCCCGCCAAGGCTGGCCGCCCACTCCGGCCCCCGGCATCCACCCCAGCGACGACCGGACGCCACGGGCCGAGGGGCCAAGGTGCCGGGCGGCGCGGGCGGCCGGGCCGGGCTGCGCGGGCCGAGGGGCACGGGCCGCCACGCCGGGCTGCGCGGGCCGAGGGGTTGGACGGTGCGGCGGCACGGACCAGCAGGTGCGGGCCGAGGGGCCGGGCGCTACGGGTGGCCGGGCATCGCGGGCGGACGGGCCGGCGGTGCGGCCACCCGACGGGACCGGCAGGCACGGGCCGACGGGCCGGGCTGCGCGGGCGGCATGGGTCGGACGGGCCCCACCCGGTGCGCCGCCGGGCCTAGCCGGCCGTGGGCCACGCGGGATGCGGGGGCGGGAGCCTGCGGGGCGTCGCGGTCCCCACCCACCCTTCGGGTGGCTCCGCGCGCGCTGGATGTGCCGGGCAAGGGCCCGAAGGCATGGCGGGCCGAGGCGCGCCAAGCGCCCGCCCCGACGGTCGGCGAGCCCGCCGACCGCTGGGCTCGCCCGATGACCCCGCCCCGCAGGGCTACGCCGCGACGCGGACGTTCGCGTTCACCCAGGCCACGATCGACGCCGTCGTCGCTCCCGGCGTGAAGATCTCCGCCACGCCCTTCTCCTTCAGTGGCGCGATGTCCGCGTCCGGGATGATCCCGCCGCCGAAGACCTTGATGTCCTCCGCGTCGCGATCCTTCAGGAGCTCCAGGACCTTCACGAAGAGCGTGTTGTGCGCGCCCGAGAGGATGGAGAGGCCGATCGCGTCGGCGTCCTCCTGGATCGCCGTGTCCACGATCTGCTCCGGCGTCTGGTGCAGCCCCGTGTAGATGACCTCCATGCCGGCGTCACGCAGTGCCCGCGCGATCACCTTGGCCCCGCGATCGTGGCCGTCGAGACCCGGCTTGGCCACCACCACGCGGATCGGACCGGTCACACCCATCACTGCCTCCACATGCGACCCCCGCGCGTCTTTGCCGGGGAGGTGAACGAACGTTATCGCCAGCATCCCGCACGCAACCGTTTCGCGGAGGCCGGGGAGGGGGAAATCACACGGTGGGACATTGTTCGCCTGCGCCGGACCCTCCCGGGCCGTCCACACCGGGCCCACCAGCCTCGATCGGGTCGTGCGCAAGGGAGCCGCTACGGGGTTGTCGTACCTCCGCGCCGTCAGCCGCACGGCACGGAGGTACGACACACCGCACCGCCGTTTCGGCGCCCGCGTGCCGTTCGGGAGGTGCCGATGGAGCTCACCAGGCTCACCAAGGTCACGACTGCGCTGAAGGCCAACGCCCTGGAGCTGGCGATCCTCACCGGCCATCTGATCCTCTACCCCTCCGGCATCACCGCCGAGCGCCCCGCGCCCGTCCAAGAGGCGGGGACGGGCACCGGGCGGCCCGTCGTCCTGCTGCACGGCTTCGTCGACAACCGCTCGGTCTTCGTCCTGCTGCGCCGCTCCCTCACCCGGCACGGCCGTCACCCTGTCGAGTCGTTCAACTACTCTCCGCTGACCTGCGACCTCCGCACCGCCGCCGAGCTGCTCGGCCGCCACGTGGAGGAGCTCTGCGCCCGCACCGGCCACCGGGAGGTCGACCTCGTCGGGCACAGCCTGGGCGGTCTCATCGCCCGTTACTACGTGCAGCGTCTGGGTGGTGACACACGGGTACGCACGCTGGTCATGCTCGGCACCCCGCACTCCGGCACCGCCGCGGCGCCCTGGGTCGGCGCCCACCCCCTGATCCGGCAGATGCGCCCCGGCTCCGAGGTGCTGCGGGAGCTCGCCGAGCCCGCGCCGGGCTGCCGTACGCGCTGCGTCAGCTTCTGGAGCGATCTCGACCAGGTGATGGTCCCGGTGGAGACCGCGCGGCTCGACCACCCCGATCTGCTGGTGCACAACGTGCGTGTCAGCGGGATCGGCCATCTCGCCCTGCCGGTCCATCCGACCATCGTGTCCGGGATCCGCGAGGCCCTCGACGCCGGGGATGCGGCCGCCACGCCGGAGGCCGAGCCGGGAGCCGCCTCCGTGGCGTGATTCCCACGCCTCCGCCCCGGCGCGCGACCCGGCGCACATCCCGGCACACAGATGCCTGACGGCCCGCCAGAAGGTGTCTGTTCTTCGAACGTTCCTCGAACACAGAGCCAAAGCTCTTCCCCTGGGCTGCCGAAACACGGCCGATTGCCCGTTTCCTGTGGACCCAAAACCCTCGGAAGATTGTCGCCTGCGTATACCGCCGGGTACAGTCGCGCCACTGCTTAACCCCGGGACACCCCTTTGCGGGCCCGCCCCGGACTGGTCCTGCCGCCGAGGCGAGAGAGAAGTTGGTGAACGACCAGCACCCCCACGCCGGGTACGTCGGAGACGACGCCCACAGCACCGGCGGCTTCGCCACGGACCCGCTCTTCGGCGCCCTCCCGGGCGGTTACGACGCCGGTCACAGCGGCCAGTACGACACCACTCAGTGGAACGGCAGCCACCAGTGGGACGCCGGCACGTACGACACCTACGTCGCACAGCAGCCGATGACGCAGCAGTACGACGCCACCGGCCAGTACGACGTCTCGGGTCAGTACGACGCCACGGGTCAGTGGGACGCGACCGCCTGGAGCGAGGCGCAGCAGACCGGGCAGTACGAGAACGCGCACTTCACCTCGTACGACACCACCGGCCAGTGGACGACCCCCGCCTTCGAGACGGGTACGTACGACGCCACCGCCTGGAACTACGCGGCGCCGGAGCAGGACCTCCTGGTCGCCGAGCCCGTCGTTCCGCAGCAGTACACCCCCGAGTACGAGTTCGTCCCCGAGCAGCAGCCCATGCAGCCGGCCGAGCACCAGCCCGAGTACGCCACCCAGCCCGAGCACACCGTCCACGCCGAGCACACGGCGCAGTTCGAGGTCCTCACCCAGGACGACTCGTACGCGGACTCGTATGCGGACACGGACATGGACGCGGACGGGTACACGTACGAGTACGTCTACGAGCCCCCGGCGGAGTCCGAGGAGCCGGCCGTCGAGAGCGCGGAGTCCGCGGTCGGCGCGGCGGCCGTCGCCGCCCGCCCGGTGCGCCGTTCCTCCGGTGGCAGCCGAGGCCGTCGCCGTACGCCCGCCAAGCGCTCCGCGCTGCTGACCGTCGCCGTCCCGTCCGCCTGTGTCATGGGCGTCGCCGGGATCGCGGCCGCCTCGGTCGGCGGGCTCGCCGACGCGGGCGACACCAAGGACGACACGACGGCGCTCGCCGCCGCCGACCCGTCCTCGGTCAAGCCGGTGGCGGCCAACAACGAACTGGACACCCAGCTCGCGGCGCTCAGCGCCGACGCCCGCGACTTCGGCGACCGCGCCAGCCGCACCCAGGAGCGCATCGACCTCAAGCTGCGCCAGGAAGCGGAGAAGAAGAAGCGCGAGGAGGAGGCGGCCCGCAAGGAGGCGCTGCGTCCGAAGTTCGCGCTTCCGGTGAAGCTGCACGAACTCAGCGCGCGCTACGGGCAGGCCGGCGTCAACTGGATGTCCGTGCACACCGGCATCGACTTCCCGGTGCAGTACGGCACGAAGGTGATGGCCGCGACCGACGGCACGGTCCGCACCCAGTACAACAGCGCCTACGGCAACATGGCGATCGTGACCGCCGCGGACGGCACGGAGACCTGGTACTGCCATCTGAGCAGCACCAAGCTCCGCAGCGGCAAGGTCAAGGCCGGTGACGTCATCGCGTACTCCGGCAACTCCGGCAACTCCACCGGCCCGCACCTCCACTTCGAGGTCCGGCCGAACGGCGGCGCGGCGATCGACCCGGAGGCGTGGCTGCGCAGCCACGGTCTCAGCCCCACCGGCTGACGCCTCGCACACGGACCACGAGAGGGGCCCCGGCCGATGGC
>NZ_JBHTTQ010000140.1:0-15112 GCF_042794475.1 Streptomyces sp. NPDC056527 | reverse complement strand
CCCCCAGGGGAGCCGGGCTTCCGCATCGTGCCTTGTCCGTGCCTACAGGCCGGCGGCCTTGCGCAGGGCCTCCACGCGGTCCGTGCGCTCCCAGGTGAAGTCGGGGAGCTCGCGGCCGAAGTGGCCGTACGCCGCGGTCTGGGCGTAGATCGGGCGGAGCAGGTCGAGGTCGCGGATGATCGCGGCCGGGCGGAGGTCGAAGACCTCGCCGATGGCGTTCTCGATCTTCTCGGTCTCGATCGTGTTGGTGCCGAAGGTCTCGACGAAGAGGCCCACGGGCTCGGCCTTGCCGATCGCGTAGGCGACCTGGACCTCGCAGCGCGAGGCGAGGCCGGCGGCCACGACGTTCTTGGCGACCCAGCGCATGGCGTAAGCGGCCGAGCGGTCGACCTTGGACGGGTCCTTGCCGGAGAAGGCGCCGCCACCGTGACGGGCCATGCCGCCGTAGGTGTCGATGATGATCTTGCGGCCGGTGAGGCCGGCGTCGCCCATCGGGCCGCCGATCTCGAAGCGTCCGGTCGGGTTGACCAGCAGGCGGTAGCCCTCGGTGTCCAGCTTGATGCCGTCTTCCAGGAGCTGCTTGATCACGTGCTCGACGACGAACTCGCGGATGTCGGGCGCGAGCAGCGACTCGAGGTCGATGTCGGAGGCGTGCTGCGAGGAGACCACGACCGTGTCGAGGCGGACGGCCTTGTCGCCGTCGTACTCGATGGTGACCTGGGTCTTGCCGTCGGGGCGCAGGTACGGGATGGTCCCGTTCTTGCGGACCTCGGTCAGCCGGCGGGAGAGCCGGTGCGCGAGGTAGATCGGGAGCGGCATGAGCTCCGGGGTCTCGTCCGACGCGTAGCCGAACATCAGGCCCTGGTCGCCGGCGCCCTGCTTGTCCAGCTCGTCCTCGTCGCCCTCGACGCGCTTCTCGTACGCCGTGTCGACGCCCTGCGCGATGTCCGGGGACTGCGACCCGATGGAGACCGAGACGCCGCAGGACGCGCCGTCGAAGCCCTTCTTCGAGGAGTCGTACCCGATCTCGAGGATCTTGTTCCGTACGAGGGTGGGGATGTCGGCCCACGCCTTCGTGGTGACCTCACCGGCGACGTGCACGAGACCGGTGGTGATCAGCGTCTCGACGGCGACGCGGGAGGTGGGGTCCTCGCGGAGGAGCGCGTCGAGAATGGTGTCGCTGATCTGGTCAGCGATCTTGTCGGGGTGACCTTCGGTCACGGACTCCGAAGTGAACAGACGACGGGACACAATGCTCCCTGGGGTTGCAGCGGCTGCTGGCTCAACAGTGTCGGACGGCAGGGGGCTGCGCCCCGCGACGTACCGCGACCAGTCTATCGGGCGTGCTCGGGCATTGGGCCAGGTGTCTCGCAAGGTGGGAGGCGGAGGCTCGTGGAATCCGGCCTCCCACGCATCACGTGCACCCGTTCCGATCCCCCGAGAGGACCGGATTCTCGGGATTTCACTCGGCCGAGGCGGTGAATTCCGGACGATCGGGGGATTCCCCGGAATTCTCCGCGGGCATGGTCCGCAGGCGTGGCGCGACCAGGTCCCAGACGATTTCCGCGAGGGCTTCCTTCGGTCCGTACGGTACGGGCGTGTCGGTGCCGTCCGCGGCGAGCACCACGGCCTCGTTCTCCTCGGATCCGAAGGTCTTGCGCTCCCCGACCTCGTTGACCACGAGCAGGTCGCAGCCCTTGCGGCGGAGCTTCTCCCGGCCGTTGGCGAGGACGTCGTCGGTCTCGGCGGCGAAGCCGACGACCACCTGGCCGGGAAGCGCCCGGTCGGCGGAGATCTCGGCGAGGATGTCGGGGTTGCGGACCAGTTCGACGGTCGGCGCCTCGACGTCGTCCCGCTTCTTGATCTTCCCCGACGCGTAGACCGCGGGGCGGAAGTCCGCGACGGCGGCCGCCATGACCACGGCGTCGGCGTCGCCCGCCGCCTTGAGGACGGCCTCGCGCAGCTGGATCGCGGTGCCGACATGGACCACGTCGACCCCTGCCGGGTCCGGGATGCCGGTGTTGGCCTCGACGAGCGTGACCCGGGCGCCGCGGGCCGCGGCGGCCTTGGCGAGGGCGTAGCCCTGCTTGCCGGAGGAGCGGTTGCCCAGGTAGCGGACCGGGTCGAGGGGCTCGCGGGTGCCGCCCGCGCTGACCACGACATGGCGGCCGACGAGGTCGGGGGCGGCGGTGCCGCGCGCGAGGATCCGCCGGCAGACCTCGAAGATCTCGGCGGGGTCCGGCAGCCGGCCCTTGCCGGTGTCGACGCCGGTCAGCCGGCCGACGGCGGGCTCGATGACGACGGCGCCCCGACGGCGCAGCGTGGCCACGTTCTCCTGGGTGGCCGGGTGCTCCCACATCTCGGTGTGCATTGCCGGGGCGAAGACGACCGGACAGCGGGCGGTCAGCAGTGTGTTCGTCAGGAGGTCGTCGGCGAGGCCGTGGGCGGCCTTGGCCAGCATGTCGGCGGTGGCGGGGGCCACGACGACGAGGTCGGCGCCCTGCCCGATCCGTACGTGCGGGACCTCGTGGACGGACTCCCACACCTCGGTCGAGGCGGGGTTGCCGGAGAGGGCGGACCAGGTCGCCGCGCCGACGAAGTTCAGGGCGGAGGCCGTCGGCACCACACGTACGTCGTGGCCCGACTCGGTCAGCCGCCGGAGCAGCTCACAGGCCTTGTACGCGGCGATGCCGCCACTGACCCCCAGAACGACCTTCGGCTTGGTCACCACTGCCACTCCCCGCACTCGGATGCGTACGTATCCATGAGACACCACAGGCCCGGCGGTTGTTCCGCCGGGCCTGTGGTGACGAACGTAACGTGCTTACTGCGCCGGGCCCTCGATGGCCTCGGAGGTCAGCAGACCCGCGTTGATCTCGCGCAGGGCGATCGAGAGCGGCTTCTCGTGGACGTGGGTGTCCACCAGCGGACCGACGTACTCGAGCAGGCCCTCGCCGAGCTGCGAGTAGTACGCGTTGATCTGACGCGCGCGCTTGGCCGCGTAGATCACGAGGCTGTACTTCGAGTCGGTGGCCTCGAGCAGCTCGTCGATCGGCGGGTTGATGATGCCCTCGGGCGCGGTGATGGAAGAGGACACGCTCTAGCCTTCCGAAGAAACTTCTGGGTGAGCTGATCGGGATGATCAGATCCAGGTGATCAGAAAAAGATCAAACAACGTTCATCAAGGCTAGCAGCTCACGCGCCACGTCCTCGACGGAGGTGTTGACAAGGGTGGTGTCGAACTCCGTCTCGGCGGTCAGTTCGATCTTGGCGGCCTCCAGCCGGCGCTCGATGACCTCGGGCGACTCGGTGCCGCGGCCGGTGAGCCGGCGGACCAGCTCGTCCCAGCTCGGCGGGGCCAGGAAGACCAGCTGCGAGTCCGGCATGGACTCCTTGACCTGCCGGGCGCCCTGGAGGTCGATCTCCAGGAGGACCGGCTCACCGGCCTCCAGTCGCTCCAGGACCGCGGCACGCGGCGTGCCGTAGCGGTTGCCCGCGAACTCGGCCCATTCGAGGAGTTCCCCGTTGGCGACCAGCTTGTCGAATTCGTCGTCCGTGACGAAGAAGTACTGGACACCGTGCTTCTCGCCGGGGCGCGGCTTTCGTGTCGTGGCCGACACCGAGAGCCAGACCTCGGGGTGGACCTTGCGCATATGAGCGACGACCGTGCTCTTGCCCACCCCGGAGGGGCCGGAGAGCACGGTCAGCCGCGGACGTACCTCTGCTGCCATGCAGCGATTATTCCAGCTTCACGGGGGTGCCTGGGACGGCAGACCCGTCTCAGGCGCCGGTGCTGCCGAACTCGCGCTCCAGGGAGGCGATCTGGTTGGAACCGAGCCCGCGCACACGACGGCTCTCGGAGATACCGAGCCGCTCCATGATCTGCTTGGCGCGGACCTTGCCCACGCCCGGGAGCGACTCCAGCAGCGCGGAGACCTTCATCTTGCCGATGACGTCGTTCTCCTGGCCGGTCTTGATCACCTCGTGGAGGGAGGCGCCGGAGTGCTTGAGTCGATTCTTGACCTCGGCCCGCTCCCGGCGAGCCGCGGCGGCCTTTTCGAGCGCGGCTGCGCGCTGTTCAGGGGTAAGGGGCGGAAGAGCCACGCCTACGTCACCTCGGATGTCGAACTGTCGGATACGGACCGGTGAGGAACCTAGTCGCCCCACACCAGTGGAGCAACGATCAACGTAGTGACCGTTGAACGCTGACTCTGCCCCGGAGACTAGCGGCCAATGTCTCTCCAGTCAGCGAGAACAAGCGAAAAGTCCTGGTCAGCATCGACCGACCAGGACTTTTCAGGCATAACGACCGGGTTTTGAGCCAAGTTCTTGTCAAGGAGTGAGACGGCCCCGACCTGCGGATTGGCCCGGCGGGGGGTCAGGAGGCGACGGCCTCGCGGATTTCCGTCGCGTAACGCTCCGCGGAGGCCCGCAGGGCGGCGGTGTCCGGGCCGTGCTTGAGGACGCCCCGGCTGACGTTCGGGACCACGTTGCGGACCGCCGCGCCGAAGACGGCCGGGAGGTCGGCCGGGGTGGCGCCCTGGGCACCGATGCCGGGGGCCAGGAGCGGGCCGTTGATGTCCAGGTCGAAGGAGGACAGGTCGCCGAGCGTCGCACCGACGACCGCGCCGAAGGAACCCATCGGGGTCTCCCCCGCGTTCTCCGCCGCGAGGTGGGCGAGCATGGTCGCGCCGATCGTGCGGCCGTCCTCGCGGACCGCCCGCTGGACCTCCGCGCCCTCCGGGTTGGAGGTGAGGGCCAGGACGAAGAGGCCCGCGCCGGACTCCCGCGCCAGGTCGACGGCCGGCTTCAGCGAGCCGTAGCCGAGGTACGGGGAGACCGTGAGGGCGTCCGAGAAGAGCGGGGAGTCCTTCCGGAGGAAGGTCTCGGCGTAGGCGGCCATCGTGGAGCCGATGTCGCCGCGCTTGGCGTCCATCACGACCAGGCCGCCCGCGGCCCGCAGCTCGGCGACGGCGCGCTCCAGGACGGCGACACCGCGCGATCCGAAGCGCTCGAAGAACGCGGACTGCGGCTTGAAGACGGCGACGGTCTCCGCGAGCGCCTCGACGACGGTGAAGGTGAAGCGCTCCAGGCCGGCGATGTCGTCGCCGAGGCCCCAGGAGTCGAGCAGGGCGGCGTGCGGGTCGATGCCGACGCAGAGCGGGCCGCGCTCGTCCATGGCGGAGCGCAGGCGGGTGCCGAAGGAGAGAGTCACTGCGTGGCCTTTCGGTTGTCGGCGCCGACGGCCTCGGCGAGGGTGGCGTACGGGGAGGCGGCGAGGCGCGCCGCGAGGCCCTTGTGGATGGCGCGGGCGTAGAGGGGCCCCTCGTAGATGAAGGCGCTGTAGCCCTGGATCAGGGTGGCGCCGGCCAGGATGCGCTGCCAGGCGTCCTCGGCGTTCTCGATGCCGCCGACGCCCACGAGGACCATCCGGTCCCCCACGCGCGTGTGGAGGCGCCTGAGCACCGCCAGGGAGCGCTCCTTGACGGGAGCGCCGGACAGTCCGCCGGTCTCCTTGATCAGCGCCGGGTCGGACTTCAGACCGAGGCCCTCGCGGGCGATGGTGGTGTTGGTGGCGATGATGCCGTCGAGGCCGAGCTCCAGGGCCAGGTCGGCGACCGCGTCGACGTCCTCGTCGGCCAGGTCGGGGGCGATCTTGACCAGGAGCGGGACGCGGCGATCGGTGACGGTGCGGTCGGCCGCTTCCCGTACCGCGGTGAGCAGCGGGCGAAGCGACTCGGTGGCCTGGAGGTTGCGCAGGCCGGGGGTGTTCGGCGAGGAGACGTTCACGACCAGGTAGTCGGCGTGCGCGGCGAGGCGCTCGGTGGACTTCACGTAGTCGGCGGCGGCCTCGGCCTCCGGCACGACCTTGGTCTTGCCGATGTTGACGCCCACGACGGTCTTGAAGACCGGCACGCGCGCGTGGAGACGGGCGGCGACGACGGCGGAGCCCTCGTTGTTGAAGCCCATGCGGTTGATCAGGGCGCGGTCCGGGACCAGCCGGAAGAGGCGCTTCTTGGGGTTGCCGGGCTGGGCCTCGCCGGTGACCGTGCCGATCTCGATGTGGTCGAAGCCGAGCATCGACATGCCGTCGATGGCGACGGCGTTCTTGTCGAAGCCGGCGGCGAGGCCGAAGGGGCCGTGCATCCGCAGACCGAGGGCCTCGGTGCGCAGCTCCTTGTGGCGGGGCGCGAGGACCGCGGCGACGAAGGTGCGCAGGACGGGGACGCGGGCGGCGAGGCGGATCCAGCGGAAGGCGAGGTAGTGGGCCTGCTCCGGGTCCATCCGCTTGAAGACCAGGTCGAAGAAGAACTTGTACATGTGGGTGTCCTCAGCAAGAGGGGGACACCGTTTCCGGTGTCCCCCTCATGGGTTGCTAGTCGCGGGCCGCGGTCAAGTGTTCCGCGTGTTCCTGGAGCGAGCGGACGCCGACGCCGCCGTGGTTGAGCGCGTCGATGCCCTGGACCGCCGCGGCGAGCGCCTGGACCGTGGTGAGACACGGAACGGAGCGGGCCACCGCCGCCGTACGGATGTCGTAGCCGTCGAGGCGGCCGCCGGTGCCGTACGGGGTGTTGACGATCAGGTCGACCTGGCCGTCGTGGATCAGCTGGACGATCGTCTTCTCGCCGTTCGGACCCTCGCCCTCGGACTGCTTGCGCACGATCGTGGCGTTGATGCCGTTGCGCTTGAGCACCTCCGCCGTGCCCGAGGTGGCCATCAGCTCGAAGCCGTGGGCGACCAGCTCGCGCGCCGGGAAGATCATCGAGCGCTTGTCGCGGTTGGCGACGGAGATGAAGGCGCGGCCCTTGGTGGGCAGCGGGCCGTAGGCGCCGGCCTGCGACTTCGCGTACGCCGTGCCGAAGACGGAGTCGATGCCCATGACCTCGCCGGTGGAGCGCATCTCCGGGCCGAGGATGGTGTCCACACCGCGGCCCTGGATGTCGCGGAAGCGCGTCCACGGCATCACGGCCTCCTTGACGGAGATCGGCGCGTCGAGCGGCAGGGTGCCGCCGTCGCCGGTCTTCGGGAGCAGGCCCTCCTCGCGCAGCTCGGCGATGGTGGCGCCCAGCGAGATGCGGGCGGCGGCCTTCGCCAGCGGGACGGCGGTCGCCTTCGAGGTGAAGGGGACGGTCCGGGAGGCGCGCGGGTTGGCCTCCAGGACGTAGAGGATGTCGCCGGCCATCGCGAACTGGATGTTGATCAGGCCGCGGACGCCGACGCCCTTGGCGATGGCCTCCGTGGAGGTGCGCAGGCGCTTGATGTCGAAGCCGCCGAGGGTGATCGGGGGCAGGGCGCAGGCCGAGTCGCCGGAGTGGATGCCGGCCTCCTCGATGTGCTCCATGACGCCGCCGAGGTAGAGCTCGTGGCCGTCGTAGAGCGCGTCGACGTCGATCTCGATGGCGTCGTCGAGGAAGCGGTCGACCAGGACCGGCCGGGTGGGGCTGATCTCGGTGGACTCGGCGATGTACGACTCAAGGCGGGCCTCGTCGTAGACGATCTCCATGCCGCGGCCGCCGAGCACGTACGACGGGCGTACGAGGACGGGGTAGCCGATCTCGTCGGCGATGGCCTTGGCGCCGGCGAAGGTCGTCGCGGTGCCGTGCTTGGGGGCCGGGAGGCCGGCCTCGGCGAGGACCTGGCCGAAGGCGCCGCGGTCCTCGGCGGCGTGGATGGCCTCCGGGGAGGTGCCGACGACGGGGACGCCGTTGTCCTTGAGCGCCTGGGACAGACCCAGCGGGGTCTGGCCGCCGAGCTGGACGACGACACCGGCGACGGGGCCGGCCAGCGTCTCGGCGTGGACGATCTCCAGGACGTCCTCGAGCGTCAGCGGCTCGAAGTACAGACGGTCGGAGGTGTCGTAGTCCGTCGAGACGGTCTCCGGGTTGCAGTTGACCATCACGGTCTCGTAGCCCGCGTCGCTGAGCGCGAAGGAGGCGTGGACGCAGGAGTAGTCGAACTCGATGCCCTGGCCGATGCGGTTCGGGCCGGAGCCCAGGATGATCACCGCGGGCTTCTCGCGCGGGGCGACCTCGCTCTCCTCGTCGTAGGACGAGTAGAAGTACGGGGTCTTGGCGGCGAACTCGGCGGCGCAGGTGTCGACCGTCTTGTAGACCGGGCGGACGCCGAGCGCGTGCCGGACCTCACGGACGACGTCCTCGCGCAGGCCGCGGATCTCGGCGATCTGGGCGTCGGAGAAGCCGTGGCGCTTGGCCTCGGCCAGGATCTCCGGGTGCAGCTTCTCGGCACCGGCCAGCTCGTCGGCGATCTCCTTGATCAGGAAGAGCTGGTCGACGAACCACGGGTCGATCTTCGTGGCGTCGAAGACCTCCTGGGGGGTGGCGCCGGCGCGGATGGCCTGCATGACGGTGTTGATGCGGCCGTCGGTGGGGCGGACCGCGTCCCGCAGCAGCTCGTCCTTGTCGCCGGGCTCGCCGACGAAGGTGAACTGCGAGCCCTTCTTCTCCAGGGAACGCAGGGCCTTCTGCAGCGCCTCGGTGAAGTTCCGGCCGATGGCCATGGCCTCGCCGACCGACTTCATGGTCGTGGTCAGCGTGGAGTCGGCCTGCGGGAACTTCTCGAAGGCGAAGCGCGGGGCCTTGACCACGACGTAGTCGAGCGTGGGCTCGAAGGACGCCGGCGTCTTCTCCGTGATGTCGTTGGGGATCTCGTCCAGCGTGTAGCCGACGGCGAGACGGGCCGCGATCTTGGCGATCGGGAAGCCGGTCGCCTTGGAGGCGAGGGCGGAGGAGCGGGAGACTCGCGGGTTCATCTCGATGACGATGATCCGGCCGTCGTCCGGGTTGACCGCGAACTGGATGTTGCAGCCGCCGGTGTCGACGCCGACCTCGCGGATGATCGCGATGCCGATGTCGCGCAGCCGCTGGTACTCGCGGTCCGTGAGGGTCATCGCCGGGGCGACGGTGATCGAGTCACCGGTGTGGACGCCCATCGGGTCGAAGTTCTCGATGGAGCAGACGACCACGACGTTGTCGTTCTTGTCGCGCATCAGCTCCAGCTCGTACTCCTTCCAGCCGAGGATGGACTCCTCCAGGAGCACCTCGGTGGTGGGAGAGAGCGTGAGGCCCTGACCGGCGATACGGCGCAGCTCCTCCTCGTCGTGGGCGAAGCCGGAACCGGCGCCGCCCATGGTGAAGGAGGGGCGGACGACGACGGGGTAGCCGCCGAGCGTCTCGACGCCCTTGAGGACGTCGTCCATGGAGTGGCAGATGACCGAGCTGGCGGACTCGCCGTACCCGATCTTGGCCTTGACGGCCTCGACGACACCCTTGAAGAGGTCGCGGTCCTCGCCCTTGTGGATCGCCTCGACGTTGGCGCCGATGAGCTCGACGCCGTACTTCTCGAGGACGCCCTGCTCGTGCATGGAGATCGCGGTGTTGAGCGCGGTCTGGCCGCCGAGGGTGGGCAGGAGGGCGTCGGGGCGCTCCTTGGCGATGATCTTCTCGACGAACTCGGGGGTGATCGGCTCGACGTAGGTGGCGTCGGCGATCTCCGGGTCGGTCATGATCGTGGCCGGGTTGGAGTTGACCAGGATCACCCGCAGGCCCTCGGCCTTGAGGATGCGGCAGGCCTGGGTGCCGGAGTAGTCGAACTCTGCGGCCTGGCCGATGACGATCGGGCCGGAGCCGATGACCAGGACGGACTGGATATCGGTGCGCTTAGGCACGCTCGGCCTCCATCAGGGATACGAAGCGGTCGAAGAGGTACGCGGCGTCGTGCGGGCCGGCGGCCGCTTCGGGGTGGTACTGGACGGAGAAGGCCGGCTGGTCGAGCAGCTGGAGGCCTTCGACGACCTGGTCGTTCAGGCAGACGTGGGAGACCTCGGCGCGGCCGTAGGGGGTCTCGGAGACCTTGTCGAGGGGCGCGTCGACGGCGAAGCCGTGGTTGTGCGCGGTGACCTCGACCTTGCCGGTGGTGCGGTCCTGCACCGGCTGGTTGATGCCGCGGTGGCCGTACTTCAGCTTGTAGGTGCCGAAGCCGAGCGCGCGGCCGAGGATCTGGTTGCCGAAGCAGATGCCGAAGAGCGGCGTCCTGCGCTCCAGGACCGCGCGCATGACGGAGACGGGGTGGTCGGCGGTGGCCGGGTCGCCCGGGCCGTTGGAGAAGAACACGCCGTCCGGGTTCACCGCGTACACGTCCTCGACGGTGGCGGTGGCGGGGAGCACGTGCACCTCGATGCCGCGCTCGGCCATCCGGTGCGGGGTCATGCCCTTGATGCCGAGGTCGACGGCGGCGACGGTGAACCTCTTGGTGCCGATCGCGGGGACGACGTACGTCTCCTTGGTGGCGACCTCGGCGGAGAGGTCGGCGCCCTTCATCTCGGGGGCCTGGCGGACCTCGGCGAGCATGGTGCCCTCGTCGGGCAGCGCGTTGCCGGAGAAGATGCCGACGCGCATCGCGCCGCTCTCGCGCAGATGGCGGGTGAGGGCGCGGGTGTCGATGCCGGAGATGCCGACGACGCCCTGGGCGGCGAGCTCCTCGCCCAGGGAGCGCTTGGCGCGCCAGTTGGAGGAGACGCGGGCGGGGTCGCGGACGACGTAGCCGGAGACCCAGATGCGGGAGGACTCGGGGTCCTCGTCGTTGACGCCGGTGTTGCCGACGTGCGGGGCCGTCATCACGACGACCTGGCGGTGGTACGACGGGTCGGTGAGGGTCTCCTGGTAGCCGGTCATGCCGGTGGAGAACACGGCCTCGCCGAAGGTCTCCCCCACGGCCCCGTAGGCACGGCCGCGGAAGATGCGGCCGTCCTCCAGGACGAGTACGGCGGGAACCTTGTCGGTTCCCCTTGTGGAGGTCGTCATCGTGCGGTGCCTTCCGTCGTGCTTGCGTGGTTCATGGAGTTGATGGCCTCGACCCAGGCGGCGTGCTCGGCCGCGCGGTCGGACCGGAAGCCGGAGTCGAGGAGCTTCTCGCCGTGTGCCCAGGTGACGATCAGCAGCCCGCCCTCGGCGAGGACCTTGCCGGCGATGCCCTTGTCGAGGCGGGCCTCGCGCAGCGCGGCGGCGGGGATGAAGAAGTCGTTCGCCCCGGGGCGTACGACCTCGATCCCGGCCTCGGTGAGCGTGAGCTCGACGCGGCTGCGGGTGCCCAGACCGTGGGCGACGATCCGGTCGAGCCACTGCCCGGCGGTCGTCGAGCCGTGGTAGCGCCCGCTGAGGGTCAGTTTCGCCTCGCCGGGCGCCTCCGGCGCGCCGGGGAGCTCGGGGAGGTCCGACTGGAGGCTGCCGCGCCACTTCCATCCCTGGCGCATCAGCCAGTAGACGAAGGCGATGAAGAGCAGGAGCCCGGCGACCCAGCCGAGCCGTGCGGCCCAGTCGGTCACCTCGGCCGACTTCTTCTCAGCCTCGGCGGCGAATTCGATGAGTGGTGTCACGCCAGCTTCCCGTCCACGACCGTTGCCCGGCCCCGCAGGAAGGTGTGGGTGATGCGTCCCGGCAGCTCGCGGCCCTCGTAGGGGGTGTTGCGGCTGCGGGAGGCGAAGCCCGCGGGGTCCACGAGACCACGGTATGCCGGATCGACCAGCGTCAGGTTCGCGGGCTCACCTGCCGAGACGGGGCGTCCGTGGCCCGTGGCCCGGCCGATCTGCGCGGGCTTGACGGACATGCGGTCGGCGACGCCGGCCCAGTCGAGCAGTCCGGTCTCGACCATCGTCTGCTGGACGACGGAGAGCGCGGTCTCCAGGCCGACCATGCCCATGGCGGCCGCGGCCCACTCGCAGTCCTTGTCCTCGTGCGGGTGCGGGGCGTGGTCGGTGGCGACGATGTCGATGGTGCCGTCGGCGAGAGCCTCGCGCAGCGCCATGACATCCCGCTCGGTGCGCAGCGGCGGGTTGACCTTGTAGACCGGGTTGTAGCTCCGGACCATCTCGTCGGTGAGGAGGAGGTGGTGCGGGGTGACCTCGGCGGTGACGTCGATGCCGCGGGACTTGGCCCAGCGGACGATCTCGACGGAGCCGGCGGTGGAGAGGTGGCAGATGTGGACGCGGGAGCCGACGTGCTCGGCGAGGAGGACGTCGCGGGCGATGATCGACTCCTCGGCGACGGCCGGCCAGCCGCCGAGGCCGAGCTCGGCGGAGACGATGCCCTCGTTCATCTGGGCGCCCTCGGTGAGGCGGGGCTCCTGGGCGTGCTGGGCGACGACGCCGCCGAAGGCCTTCACGTACTCCAGGGCGCGGCGCATGATCACGGCGTCGTCGACGCACTTGCCGTCGTCGGAGAAGACGGTGACGCCGGCGGCGGAGTCGTGCATGGCGCCGAGCTCGGCGAGCTTCTTGCCCTCCAGGCCGACGGTGACGGCGCCGATGGGCTGCACGTCGCAGTAGCCGGACTCCTTGCCGAGCCGGTAGACCTGCTCGACGACGCCGGCGGTGTCGGCGACCGGGAAGGTGTTGGCCATGGCGAAGACGGCCGTGTAGCCGCCGGAGGCGGCGGCGCGGGTGCCGGTGAGGACGGTCTCGGAGTCCTCGCGGCCGGGCTCGCGCAGGTGGGTGTGGAGGTCGACGAGGCCCGGCAGGAGGATCTGGCCGCCCGCCTCGATGACGCGGGTGATGTCGTCGGCCCACACCTTGGGCCCGACCTCGGCGATGGTCTCGCCGTCGATCAGGACGTCCTGGGCCTCGCCGCCGAGGACCTTCGCACCACGGATCAGGATCTTGCTCATGGTTACTTGCTCTCCTCGGTACGAGTGACAGTGGCGGCGGGCTCGGAACCACCGAGCAGCAGGTAGAGGACGGCCATCCGGATGGAGACGCCGTTGGCGACCTGCTCGACGACCGTGCAGCGGTCGGAGTCGGCGACCTCGGCGGTGATCTCCATGCCGCGGACCATGGGGCCGGGGTGCATGACGATGGCGTGCTCGGGCATCTTCGCCATCCGCTCGCCGTCGAGCCCGTACCGCCGCGAGTACTCGCGCTCGGTCGGGAAGAAGGCCGCGTTCATCCGCTCACGCTGCACACGCAGCATCATCACCGCGTCGGACTTGGGCAGCACGCTGTCGAGGTCGTAGCTGACGGCGCAGGGCCAGGTCTCGACGCCGACGGGGACCAGGGTGGGCGGGGCCACCAGGGTGACCTCGGCGCCGAGGGTGTGGAGCAGGTCGACGTTCGAGCGGGCGACCCGGCTGTGCAGGACATCGCCCACGAGGGTGATGCGCTTGCCCGCGAGGTCCTGGCCGAGGCCGGCGTCGCGGCCGACGAGGCGGCGACGCATGGTGAAGGCGTCCAGCAGGGCCTGGGTGGGGTGCTGGTGGGTGCCGTCGCCGGCGTTGATGACGGGTGCGTCGATCCAGCCGGAGGTGGCGAGCCGGTACGGGGCGCCGGAGGCGCTGTGGCGGATGACGACGGCGTCGACGCCCATCGCCTCCAGGGTCTGGGCGGTGTCCTTGAGGGACTCGCCCTTGGAGACGCTGGAGCCCTTGGCCGCGAAGTTGATCACGTCGGCGGAGAGGCGCTTCTCGGCGGCCTCGAAGGAGATCCGGGTGCGGGTGGAGTCCTCGAAGAACAGGTTGCAGATCGTTCGGCCGCGCAGGGTGGGCAGCTTCTTGATCGGCCGGTCGGCCACCCGGGCCATCTCCTCGGCGGTGTCGAGGATGAGGACGGCGTCGTCGCGGGTGAGGTCGGCGGCCGAGATGAGGTGACGCATCATCGGGTTTCGCTCCGTGGTGGCGAGGTGTGAGGGCGTGCGGGCACGCAGGGGTGTGCCCTGGACCCGTCGGGGTGCCGGTACGGCTAGGAGGAGGGCTTGCTGCCGAGCAGGACGGTGTCGCGACCGTCCTCTTCGGCGAGCTGGACCTTGACCGTTTCCCGCAGCGACGTGGGGAGGTTCTTGCCGACGTAGTCGGCGCGGATCGGGAGTTCGCGGTGGCCCCGGTCGACGAGGACCGCGAGCTGGACGGCGCGGGGGCGGCCGATGTCGCCGAGCGCGTCGAGCGCGGCGCGGATCGTACGGCCGGAGAAGAGCACGTCGTCGACGAGGACGACCAGGCGGCCGTCGATGCCGTCACCGGGGATCTCGGTGCGGCCGATGGCGCGCGCGGGCTTCATCCGCAGGTCGTCGCGGTACATGGTGATGTCGAGCGAGCCGACCGGGATGGTGCGTCCGGTGATCTCGGCGAGCTTGTCGGCCAGTCGGCGGGCGAGGAAGACGCCACGCGTGGGGATGCCGAGGAGAACCACGTCGTCTGCGCCCTTGGCGCGCTCGACGATCTCGTGGGCGATGCGGGTCAGTACCCGCGCGATGTCGGGGCCCTCGAGAACGGGCCGTGCGACATCGGTCTGCTGCTGTGCGTCCATATGAAACGGACCTCCTTCTCCGCCTCACGGGACGGACCTTAAAGGACGTCGGAATTGCGCCACCGACTCTACCAGGGGCGGGTGACCGCCCAGCTCACCACCCTGCCACCACTCCGGGCGCCGTCCCTCGGGAGGGGGCGGTATGGACCATTCGGCTTGACGGGAAAGAGTAACGCTGCGTAACCTCACAGTGAGTTACCAGCCACGCGGCGGAGCCGCACGTTGTCTACAGCGTCCAGCGTCCGGGGAGCTATATGTCCAGCGAATACGCAAAGCAGCTCGGGGCCAAGCTCCGTGCCATCCGCACCCAGCAGGGCCTTTCCCTCCACGGTGTGGAAGAGAAGTCCCAGGGCCGCTGGAAGGCCGTCGTCGTCGGCTCTTACGAGCGCGGTGACCGCGCCGTGACGGTGCAGCGCCTCGCCGAGCTTGCGGACTTCTACGGCGTTCCGGTGCAGGAGCTCCTGCCCGGCACGACCCCGGGCGGGGCCGCCGAGCCGCCGCCGAAGCTCGTTCTCGACCTCGAGCGTCTTGCCCACGTCCCGCAGGAGAAGGCCGGCCCCCTGCAGCGCTACGCGGCGACGATCCAGTCGCAGCGCGGCGACTACAACGGCAAGGTGCTGTCGATCCGCCAGGACGACCTGCGCACGCTCGCCGTCATCTACGACCAGTCGCCCTCGGTGCTGACCGAGCAGCTGATCAGCTGGGGCGTCCTGGACGCGGACGCGCGACGCGCGGTCGCCCACGAGGACAACTGAGCAGAAACGTTGCCGCCGGGGCGGGAAGGGCCTGAGGGCCCTCTCCGCC
>NZ_JBHTTQ010000139.1:0-15145 GCF_042794475.1 Streptomyces sp. NPDC056527 | reverse complement strand
GCCCCAGCGGGCCGCGCGGCGCGAGGGGCGCTGTGGTGGCGCCTCCGACCGCCGGACCGGTCTCGACCCTCCGTCGGCCGGTGCCGCTGCGCGGGGCCCTTTCCCTCACCCCGCCCCTTCCCGTAGCCGGGGCTCCGCCCCGGACCCCGCACCTCGAATTCCCCCTGCGCCCCCGAGGGCGTGGGGAGACGCGGCGGGGCTGAATTCTCAGCCCGCCCGGCGTTTGAGTGCACGGCCGCAGGCCGTACGGGGGCTGGGGGCTCGCCCCCAGTTCGGGAAGAGGCGGGGTGGGGAAAGGCTCCGCGCAGCGCCACCCGCACCGCGCCCTCCCCACTCGCACCCCGAAAGGCACACCGTGACGCAGGACGACCTCCTCGCCCGGGCCCAGACCTGGCTCGCCGAGGACCCCGACAGCGAGACCCGCGAGGAGCTCGCCAAGCTCATCGAGGCGGGTGAGACCGACGAGCTCGCCGCCCGCTTCGCCGGCACGCTCCAGTTCGGCACCGCCGGACTCCGCGGCGAGCTGGGCGCGGGCCCGATGCGGATGAACCGCTCGGTGGTCATCAGGGCCGCCGCGGGACTCGCCGCGTACCTCAGGGCCAAGGGCCAGGGCGAAGGTCTGGTCGTGATCGGCTACGACGCCCGCTACAAGTCGGCCGACTTCGCCCGTGACACCGCCGCCGTGATGATCGGCGCCGGACTGCGCGCCGCCCTGCTCCCCCGCCCGCTGCCGACGCCCGTGCTCGCGTACGCCATAAGGCACCTGGGCGCCGTCGCCGGCGTCGAGGTCACCGCGAGCCACAACCCGCCGCGCGACAACGGCTACAAGGTCTATCTGGGCGACGGCTCGCAGATCGTGCCGCCCGCGGACGCGGAGATCGCCGCCGAGATCGACGCGGTGCGCTCGCTGGAGGACGTCCCGCGCCCCGCCGACGGCTGGGAGACCCTCGGCGACGAGGTCCTGGACGCCTACCTGGCCCGTACCGACGCCGTCCTGACCCCCGGCTCCCCCCGTGGCGTGCGGACCGTCTACACGGCCATGCACGGCGTCGGCAAGGACGTCCTGACGGCCGCCTTCGCCCGCGCCGGTTTCCCGGCGCCGGCGCTCGTCGCCGAGCAGGCCGAGCCCGACCCGGCGTTCCCGACCGTCGCCTTCCCGAACCCGGAGGAGCCGGGCGCGATGGACCTCGCCTTCGAGGCGGCCCGCGCCGTGGCCCCGGACATCGTGATCGCCAACGACCCGGACGCCGACCGCTGCGCCGTGGCCGTGCCCGACCCGCGGGTCGAGGGCGGCTGGCGGATGCTGCGCGGTGACGAGGTGGGCGCGCTGCTCGCCGCCCACCTGGTGCACAAGGGCGCGCGGGGCGTGTTCGCGGAGTCGATCGTGTCCTCCTCGCTGCTCGGCCGGATCGCCGAGGCGGCGGGCGTCGGCTACGAGGAGACCCTGACCGGCTTCAAGTGGATCGCCCGTGTGGACGGTCTGCGGTACGGCTACGAGGAGGCGCTGGGCTACTGCGTCGACCCCGAGGGCGTCCGCGACAAGGACGGCATCACGGCGGCGCTGCTCGTCGCCGAGCTGGCCTCGGAGCTCAAGGAGCAGGACCGGACGCTGACGGACCTCCTGGACGACCTGGCGGTGGCCCACGGGCTGCACGCCACGGACCAGCTGTCGGTGCGGGTCGAGGACCTGAGCATCATCGCGAACGCGATGAGCGCGCTGCGGTCGCGTCCGCCGGTCCACCTCGCGGGGCTGACGGTGACGACGGCTGAGGACCTGACGAAGGGCACCGACTCGCTGCCCCCGACGGACGGTCTGCGCTACTACCTGGAGGGCGACTACAAGGCCCGGGTGATCGTCCGCCCCTCCGGCACCGAGCCCAAGCTCAAGTGCTACCTGGAGGTCGTGATCCCGGTGGCCGACGCGAGCGAGCTCGCGGCGGCCCGCGCGAAGGGCGCCGAGGTGCTCTCCGCGATCAAGCGGGACCTGTCGGACGCGGCCGGTCTCTGAGCCCCACCGGGCGGGGCCCGTACGGAATCGGTTCCGTACGGGCCCCGCGCCGTTCGGCACCGGTTCGTACGGTCCCGCTCCGCTCCCGTACGGGTGAACCCGGTACGGAGCCGCCGCGAGGCGCCTCAGCCGGTGGCGAGCAGGACGACCAGCAGGACGAAGCCCGCGACGGCCGGTGTGATGACCTCGTACGCCCAGCGCACCCGCGGCTCCCCCTGGGCACCCGGGCGGGTCGCGCAGCGCTCGGCGAGATCGCGCAGGTCGGCGACGGTCTGGTCGGCCGGGGCGAGGCGGTCCTGGTCGTCCACGTGCGCGTGGACGGAGGTGCGGCCGTGCGGGTCGTCCTGGGCGGCGCGCGCCTGGCGGCGGGCCGCCCGCTTACGCTGGCGCAGCGAGACGGGGACGGCCCAGAGCTGGTACTTCGTCCCGTCCCGGGTCAGCACCTCGCTGGAGTACCCGGCACGGACGTCGGCCACCGCCGCCCAGGGCAGGACGATGGAGCGGAAGGGGTTGCGGATCCGGAGGCGGTCCTCGTTCGCGTTCACCATGGGCCGGATCGTGAACGCCACGACGAGCGGCACGACGAACAGCAGACCCGCGAGGGCCACCCAGGGCGCGCGCCCCTCGCCGCGGATCATCGCGTCCACGCAGAACCATCCGGTCAGCCCGAGCAGCAGGACTCCGCCCGCGATGCCCATGGACGACCGGAAGACCCGGTCGGCGTAGGTCGGCTCGGCGGGCTGCTGCGGGGGCTGGGTCGTCATGGTGCCGATTCTGCCTCACCGGATCCGGGCGGGCTCGGGCGGAGTGAGCGGCCCCGCGAACCCCCCGGCGCGCCCCTTTCGGAGGCCCCGGCGGACCCCTTCGGAAACCGCGGGGCTGTACAGGTCGCTACGCGCGTAGATATGCTCGACTGGTGACCATGCCCACCACTGCATCCGCAGCACCCGCATTTGCCGACGTAACGACGTCCGACAGTGCGCTGCGCCGCTTCCTCCACGGGCTGCCCGGCGTCGACGCCGTCGGCCTGGAGGCGCGCGCCGCGTCCCTCGGCACCCGCTCGATCAAGACCACGGCGAAGGCGTACGCCATCGACCTGGCCATCTCCATGATCGACCTGACGACGCTCGAAGGCGCGGACACCCCGGGCAAGGTCCGGGCGCTCGCCGCCAAGGCCGTCAACCCCGACCCGTCCGACCGCACGACCCCGACGACCGCCGCCGTCTGTGTCTACCCCGACATGGTGGCCACGGCGAAGGAGGCCGTGAAGGGCTCCGGCGTCAAGGTCGCCTCCGTCGCCACGGCCTTCCCGGCCGGCCGCGCCGCCCTCCCCGTGAAGCTCGCGGACACCCGTGACGCCGTCGCCGCGGGCGCCGACGAGATCGACATGGTGATCGACCGCGGCGCGTTCCTGGCGGGGAACTACATGAAGGTCTACGAAGAGATCCTGGCGGTGAAGGAAGCCTCCGGCGAGGCCCGCCTCAAGGTCATCTTCGAGACCGGCGAGCTGTCCACGTACGACAACATCCGCCGCGCCTCCTGGCTCGGCATGATGGCCGGCGCGGACTTCATCAAGACCTCGACCGGCAAGGTCGCGGTCAACGCCACCCCCGCCAACACGCTCCTGATGCTGGAAGCCGTGCGCGACTTCCGCGCGCAGACCGGCGTCCAGGTCGGCGTGAAGCCGGCGGGCGGCATCCGCAACACCAAGGAAGCCATCAAGTTCCTGGTCCTGGTCAACGAGACCGTCGGCGGGGACTGGCTGGACAACCACTGGTTCCGCTTCGGTGCCTCCAGCCTGCTCAACGACCTGCTCATGCAGCGTCAGAAGCTGGCGACCGGCCGCTACTCCGGCCCCGATTACGTGACGGTGGACTGATCATCATGGCATCTGTATTCGAGTACGCACCGGCGCCCGAGTCCCGGTCCGTCGTCGACATCGCTCCCTCGTACGGCCTGTTCATCGACGGCGAGTTCGTCGACGCGGCCGACGGCAAGGTCTTCAAGACCGTCTCCCCCGCCACCGAGGAGGTCCTCGCCGAGGTCGCCCAGGCCGGCGCCGAGGACGTCGACCGCGCGGTGAAGGCGGCCCGCAAGGCCTTCGAGAAGTGGTCGGCGCTGCCCGGCGCCGAGCGCGCCAAGTACCTCTTCCGGATCGCCCGGATCATCCAGGAGCGCAGCCGTGAGCTGGCCGTCCTGGAGACCCTGGACAACGGAAAGCCGATCAAGGAGACCCGCGACGCGGACCTCCCGCTGGTCGCCGCGCACTTCTTCTACTACGCGGGCTGGGCCGACAAGCTCGACCACGCGGGCTACGGCGCCGACCCGCGCCCGCTCGGCGTGGCCGGCCAGGTCATCCCGTGGAACTTCCCGCTGCTCATGCTGGCGTGGAAGATCGCCCCGGCGCTCGCGACCGGCAACACGGTCGTCCTGAAGCCCGCCGAGACGACCCCGCTCTCCGCCCTGTTCTTCGCGGACATCTGCCGCCAGGCCGGGCTGCCGAAGGGCGTCGTCAACATCCTCCCTGGTTACGGGGAGACGGGCGCCGCGCTGGTCGAGCACCCCGACGTGAACAAGGTCGCCTTCACCGGTTCGACCGCGGTCGGCAAGTCCATCGCGCGCTCGATCGCCGGCACGCACAAGAAGGTCACCCTGGAGCTGGGCGGCAAGGGCGCCAACATCGTCTTCGACGACGCGCCCATCGACCAGGCCGTCGAGGGCATCGTCAACGGCATCTTCTTCAACCAGGGCCAGGTCTGCTGCGCGGGCTCGCGCCTCCTGGTGCAGGAGTCGGTCCAGGACGAGCTGCTCGACAGCCTGAAGCGGCGGCTCTCCACCCTCCGCCTCGGCGACCCGCTGGACAAGAACACGGACATCGGCGCCATCAACTCGGCCGAGCAGCTGTCCCGTATCCACGCGCTGGTGGAGAAGGGCGAGTCGGAGGGCGCCGAGCGCTGGTCCCCGGCCTGCGAGCTGCCGTCCGCCGGCTACTGGTTCGCCCCGACGCTCTTCACCAACGTCACGCAGGCGCACACCGTCGCCCGCGACGAGATCTTCGGCCCGGTCCTGTCCGTGCTGACCTTCCGTACGCCGGACGAGGCGGTCGCCAAGGCCAACAACAGCCAGTACGGCCTGTCGGCCGGCATCTGGACGGAGAAGGGCTCGCGGATCCTCGCCGTGGCCAACAAGCTCCGGGCCGGTGTCGTCTGGGCCAACACGTTCAACAAGTTCGACCCGACCTCGCCCTTCGGCGGCTACAAGGAGTCGGGCTTCGGCCGCGAGGGCGGTCGCCACGGCCTGGAGGCGTACCTCGATGTCTGACCGTCTTTCCGTCTTCAAGACCTACAAGCTGTACGTGGGCGGGAAGTTCCCGCGTTCCGAGAGCGGCCGGGTGTACGAAGTGCAGGACAGCAAGGGCAAGTGGCTGGCCAACGCTCCCCTCTCGTCCCGCAAGGACGCCCGTGACGCGGTCGTCGCCGCGCGCAAGGCGTTCGGCGGCTGGTCGGGCGCCACGGCGTACAACCGCGGCCAGGTCCTCTACCGCATCGCCGAGATGCTGGAGGGCCGCCGGGACCAGTTCGTCGCCGAGGTGGCGGACGCGGAGGGCCTGTCGAAGTCCAAGGCCGCCGCGGTCGTCGACGCGGCGATCGACCGCTGGGTCTGGTACGCCGGCTGGACGGACAAGATCGCCCAGATCGTGGGCGGCGCGAACCCGGTCGCCGGCCCGTACTTCAACCTGTCGACCCCGGAGCCCACGGGCGTCGTGACGGTCGTTGCCCCGCAGGACTCGTCCTTCCTCGGCCTGATCTCCGTCGTCGCCCCGGTGATCGCGACGGGCAACACGGTCGTGGTCATCGCCTCGGAGAAGGCGCCGCTGCCGGCCCTGTCCCTGGGCGAGGTGCTGGCCACCTCCGACCTGCCGGGCGGTGTCGTCAACATCCTCTCCGGCAAGGCGTCGGAGATGGGCCCGCACCTGGCGGCCCACCAGGACGTCAACGCGATCGACCTGACGGGCGCGGACGCGAATCTGGCGCGCGAGCTGGAGATCGCGGCGGCGGACAACCTCAAGCGCGTCCTGCGCCCGCGCGCGGTGGACTTCACCGAGTCCCCCGGCACGGACCGCCTGACGGCCTTCCTGGAGACGAAGACGGTCTGGCACCCGACGGGCTCGCTGGGCGCGAGCGGCTCGGCGTACTAGCACCGCGACGAACGGCCCCCGGGGTGCACCCGGGGGCCGTTCGCCATGCCCGCCCGCCCGTCAAGCCCCGCCGCGCTCCACGAGCCCGGCCAGCCCGTCGAGGACGCATTCGAGCCCCGTCTCGAACTGCCACTTCGCGTCGTCCTTCCGCGCCGCCGCCTCCGTGTAGCGCCGGAACGTCGGGTACCTCCCCGTCTCCATCAGGTAGCGCATCTGCGGCGCGAGCGCCCGCCGCGTCTCGTCGGGGCTCTCCCAGCCCTGTTCCCGCATGTACTGGGCCAGGGCCACCTCCGCCTGCGTCGCCCCCTGCACGAAGCTGCTGACCGTGCGGAACGCGGCCATCATCGTGTCGACGTCGAGGCCCTGCCCGTCCAGTGACGCCAACTGACGCTCCGCCGCGGCCATCCGGTTCGGCGTGAGCGCGAAGAGCGGCATGGGCAGCTGGGCCAGCCAGGGGTGCCGCACCATCATCGTGCGGGTCCGCACCGCGTACGCGCGCAGGGTCTCCCGCCAGCTCCCCGGCGGCTCCGCCGGCTCCATCTCGGCCGACACGCGGTCGACCATCAGGGCCCACAGGTCGTCCTTGCCGGAGACATGCCGGTAGGCCGCCATGGGCGCCACACCCAGCTCGGTCGCGATCCGCCGCATGGTGACGGCCGCGAACCCCTCGCGGTCGGCCAGGTCGACGGCGACCTCGGCGATCCGCTGCGGGGTCAGGGACGCGCGCGGCGCGGCCTGCGGCCGGTCCAGTCGCTCCCACAGCGAGACCTCTTCCGTCTCGTCCTCTTTCGCCACGACGGCCTCCCTCTCCTCGCGTACAGCGTATGCCTGGTAGACGGCGTACACACTCACGTGTACGTTGTACACGCAGAAGATACGTCGTACACATCCACGTACCGGGGGACCCATGCACCCGCACCCGCTCCACGTCGCCGTGATCCAGGGCTCCACCCGCGACGGCCGCCTCGGCCCCGTCGTCGCGAACTGGCTGCTCGCCCACGCCGCCGCCCGCACCGACATGACCGTCGACCTGATCGACCTCGCCGAGACCCCGCTGCCCGCCGTCTTCCCGCAGCTCGGCCAGGCCCCGGCCGCCGCGGAGGACCGCTCACTCCTCGCCGCCGTCTCCCCGCGCCTCGCCGCCGCCGACGCCTTCGTCGTCGTCACGCCCGAGTACAACCACAGCTATCCCGCCTCCCTGAAGAACGCCATCGACTGGCACAACAAGGAGTGGCACGCCAAGCCCGTCGGCTTCGTCGCGTACGGCGGCTTCTCCGCCGGCCTGCGCGCGGTCGAGCACCTGCGGGGGGTCTTCGCCGAACTGCACGCCGTCACCATCCGCGAGGCCGTGGGACTCCAGGGGGTCTGGAGCCGGTTCGACCAGGAGGGCAGGGCCACCGACCCCGCGACGGACGTCGCGGCCAAGGCGATGCTCGACCAACTCGCCTGGTGGGGCGAGGCACTTCGCGACGCCCGCGCCAAGAAGCCCTACGCGGCCTGAGCCATGACGACGCCCCGCGACACCGAAGCGCGCATCCCCTACCTGGGGATCACCGGGCTCATGCTCGGCATCGTCCTCGCCACCCTCGACGGCACCATCGTCGGCACGGCGCTGCCCACGATCGTCGGCGAGCTCGGCGGCCTCGACCACCTCTCCTGGGTGGTCACCTCCTACCTCCTCACCACCGCCGTCGCGACCCCCCTCTGGGGCAAGATCGGCGATCTCTACGGCCGCAAGGGCAGCTACCTCGCCTCCGTCGCCGTCTTCCTCCTCGGCTCGGTCCTCTCCGGACTCGCCCAGAGCATGGGGCAGCTCATCGCGTTCCGGGCGCTGCAAGGAATCGGCGCGGGCGGCCTGATGGTCGGCGCGTTCGCGCTCATCGGAGTGCTCGTGGCGCCCCGCGACAGTGCCAAGGTGCAGTCGATCAGCGCCGCGATGCTGCCGGTCGCGTTCGTCGGCGGCCCGCTGCTCGGCGGCTTCCTCACCGATCACCTCGACTGGCGGTGGGCCTTCTACGTCAACGTGCCCGTCGGTCTCGCAGCCCTGCTGATCGTCGGGACCGGCATCCGCGTGCGCACCGAGCGGGTCAAGGCCCGCGTCGACTGGCCCGGCGCCCTGCTGCTCACCCTCGGAATCCTCGCGCTGTCCCTCCTGGCGAGCTGGGCAGGCACCACCTACGCCTGGACCTCACCGCAGATCCTCGGCCTGGGCATCGTCTCGGCAGCCGCCCTCGCCCTCTTCGTACGGGTGGAGCGACGGGCCGTGGAGCCGGTCATCCCGCCCCGCCTCTTCCGAAGCCGCGACTTCACCCTCGCGCAGCTCCTCAGCTTCCTCGTCGGCGCGGGGATGCTCGCGGCGATGAACTATCTGCCGCAGTACCTGCAGTTCGCGCGCGGCCGGTCGTCCACGGCGAGCGGGATGCTCCTGCTGCCGCTGATGCTGGGGATGCTCGTCGTCCAGCTGGCGACCGGCCGCGCCATCGGCCGCACCGGCCGCTATCGCGCCTATCCGATCCTCGGCGGCGCGCTGATGACCGCCGGCGCGCTCGTCCTGCTCGCGCTCGACGTCGACACCCCGACCGCCGTCGCCTCCGCGCTCACCCTCGTCATCGGGACGGGCATGGGGTTCCTCATGCAGTCGACGCTGCTGATCACGATGAACAGCGCCGATCCGCGCGACATGGGAGCGGCCGCCGGGACCGTCACCCTCGTCCGCACGATCGGCGGCTCGCTCGGCGTCGCGATGCTCGGCGCGGTCTTCACCGCCCGTCTCGCCGGCGCGGACACCCGGCTGACCCCGGCCCGGCTGCGGGAGTCGCCCGCGCCCGAACGGGAGGCGTTCGCGGCGGCGGTGACGAGCGGGCTGCACGGGGTGCTCCTCGGCACGGCCGTGCTGGCCGCGCTCGCCTTCGCCGTGTCCTGGTTCGTACGGGAGATCCCTCTGCGGACCGCGCCCGGCACCGTCCCCGACGACGCTAGTTCGCCGGAAGCAGCCCCGTCACCTCACCGACCAGCGGCAGATCGTCCAGCCCGCCGCCCTTCGTGACGTGGTCCGTCACCAGGTTCGTGCCCACGGGCTTGAAGTCGGCGACCTGGGTGCCGACCCCGTTGTCCAGCGGGTCGACACCGGTGTTCGCCAGCGGGTCGAGCTGGAGGCTGGTCAGCGGGCCGACGGCGTGGCCGGTGGCCCCGAGGGCCGCCACCACGTCGCTGCCGGCGAGCGCGTCGACCGGCAGCGGCAGCGGGGCGGCCGCCTGGGCGCCGGCGGCGCCCAGACCGAGCACCGCCGCTCCCGCCGCCGTCGCGGTCAGCCCGGCCTTCAGCAGGGCGCCGCGGCCGGGGGTCCTGGATTGCTTGTGACGCGCCATGAGAGTCCTTCAGCGTTGGGTAATCAGGGCGACACCGAGCGTAGTTGAGGTGTGATGCTCGATACCAACCCCCTCCCTCGGGGGTCCCCTGCCCGGGGGAATGCTTCACACTGGTGTCCCGTGAGTTCCCTACCGATCCCGACCCGCGTCGTCCTGCTCGCGGGCCCCTCAGGCTCCGGCAAGTCGTCCCTCGCCGCCGTCACCGGTCTCCCGGTCCTGCGCCTCGACGACTTCTACAAGGAGGCCGACGACCCGACGCTCCCGCTCGTCGCGGGCAGCGCCGACATCGACTGGGACTCTCCGCGTTCCTGGGACGCGGACGCCGCCGTCGCCGCGATCGTGGAGCTGTGCCGTACGGGCCGTACGGACGTCCCCGTGTACGACCTCGCCACCAGCTCGCGCGTGGGCCGCGAAGCCCTCGACATCGGGCGGACGCCGCTGTTCGTCGCGGAGGGTATCTTCGCCGCGGACGTGGTGGAGCGCTGCCAGGACCTCGGCGTGCTCGCCGACGCGCTGTGTCTGCGCGGCCGCCCCTCGACGACGTTCCGCCGCCGGCTCCTGCGGGATCTCAAGGAGGGCCGCAAGTCGGTCCCGTTCCTGCTGCGCCGCGGCTGGCGCCTCATGCGCTCCGAGCGCTCCATCGTGGCCCGCCAGACCGAACTGGGCGCCCACCCCTGCGCCAAGGACGAGGCCCTGGGCCGCCTGGCGGCGGCAGCGGCCGGCCGCCACCGGACACCGGCGGCACGGGCGTAACGAGGGTCGGGACAACGAGAAACGCGGGTCGTACAAGCCCCCCCGGCTTGTCCGACCCGCGCTGTTTCCCCCCCGTACCCCCGTACGTCCCCCGTGTTTCCCCCGTTGCCCCCCTGCCTTCAGGCCACCAGCTCGCCGAAGGACTCCTCCTCGTCACGGCCGAAGCTCAGGACCTCGTCCTCGCGCAGCCGGCGCAGGGAGCGCCAGATGCTCGACTTCACCGTGCCGACACTGATGTCCAGGATCTCCGCGATCTCCGGATCCGTACGGCCCTCGTAGTAGCGCAGCACCAGCATCGTGCGCTGGAGCTCGGGCAGCCGGGCCAGGGCCTGCCACAGCACCGCCCGCAGCTCGGTCCCCCGCATCGCGTCCGTGTCGCCCGCCGTCTCCGGCAGCTCCTCGGTGGGGTACTCGTTGAGCTTGCGCCGACGCCAGGCGCTGATGTGCAGATTGGTCATGGTGCGGCGCAGGTAGCCGCCCACGGCCGCCTTGTCGCTGATCCGGTCCCAGGCGCGGTACGTCGAGAACAGCGCGCTCTGGAGCAGGTCCTCCGCCTCGAAACGGTCACCGGTCAGGTGGTAGGCGGTGGCGTACAGGGAGGCACGACGCTCCTGGACGTAGGCGGTGAACTCCGCCTCCGACAGAGACTGTCGCTCCCCCGAGACCTCCCCGTACGCCGCTCCCCCGTCAGCCACGGCGACCATGTACGGCGCCTTGTGCTGACGCCCGACGCTGCGAACGCACCCCCGCCCGTTCACCGCGCCGGACTTCTCCGGGCTCCGCACGACGACATCGTGGAGACGCGTGACTACTGCGCTCGAGGTGGTGCTGTGCAGTGCGTTCATCTCGCGCCCCCCGTCGGTTGGAGTGGGTTTCTGTCCGTGTGCCAAGAAGCTTGCCCGGCCCACTTCATCGCGGTGTCCGCCGACTGTCACAGCCGTGTCACAGGGGTCGATGACGCCGCACAGTCGAACTCCGATGGCTCATGGGACAGAATGGCGTCCGTGCCTTTCCTGTTGCTGATCGAGGACGACGACGCCATCCGCACGGCCCTCGAGCTCTCCCTGTCACGCCAGGGCCACCGAGTGGCCACCGCGGCGACGGGCGAGGACGGCCTGAAACTGCTGCGCGAGCAGCGTCCGGACCTGGTCGTCCTGGACGTCATGCTGCCCGGGATCGACGGCTTCGAGGTGTGCCGGCGCATCCGGCGCACCGACCAGCTGCCGATCATCCTGCTGACCGCGCGAAGCGACGACATCGACGTGGTCGTCGGCCTGGAGTCCGGAGCGGACGACTATGTCGTCAAGCCGGTCCAGGGGCGGGTCCTCGACGCCCGGATCCGGGCCGTACTGCGGCGCGGGGAGCGGGAGTCCACGGACTCGGCGACGTTCGGCTCGCTGGTCATCGACCGTTCGGCGATGACGGTGACGAAGAACGGGGAGGATCTCCAGCTCACGCCGACCGAGCTGCGACTGCTCCTGGAGCTGAGCCGACGGCCCGGACAGGCCCTGTCGCGCCAGCAGTTGCTGCGCCTGGTGTGGGAGCACGACTACCTGGGCGACTCGCGTCTGGTGGACGCCTGCGTCCAGCGACTGCGCGCCAAGGTGGAGGACGTGCCGTCCTCGCCGACCCTGATCCGTACCGTGCGCGGCGTCGGCTACCGACTGGACGTCCCTGCGTGAGAAGAGGGATGTTCGCGGGGCTGCGCTTCACCAGCCTGCGCCTGCGGCTGGTCGTCGTCTTCGCCCTGGTGGCGCTGACGGCCGCCGTGTCCGCCTCCGGGATCGCGTACTGGCTGAACCGCGAGGCGGTCCTGACACGTACGCAGGACGGAGCGCTGAACGACTTCCGGCAGGAGATGCAGAACCGGGCGGCGACGCTGCCGCTGCAGCCCACCGAGGAGGACCTGCGGCGCACGGCCGAGCAGATGGCGGGCGGCAGCTCGGGCTACAGCGTGCTGCTGCTCGGGGAGCGGGACGCGGGCAAGCCGATCATCGGGGCCTCGAACCCGGACACCTTCACGCTGGCCGACGTACCGGACGCGCTGCGGGACCAGGTGGAGGCCGAGCAGCCCCTCGCGGACGGCAACGCCTATCCATACCACCTGTTCTGGCAGCGCACGCAGCGCGGCCAGACGCCGTACCTGGTGGGCGGGGCGAAGGTCGACGGCGGCGGGCCGACCGGCTACATGTTCAAGTCCCTGGACGCCGAGCGGGCGGACCTGAACTCGCTCGCCTGGTCCCTGGGGATCGCGACCGCGCTCGCGCTCGTCGGCTCCGCGCTGCTCGCGCAGGCCGCCGCCACGACCGTCCTGCGGCCGGTGCACCGGCTGGGCGAGGCGGCTCGGCGGCTGGGCGAGGGCAAGCTCGACACCCGGCTGCGGGTCTCGGGCACGGACGAACTGGCGGATCTGTCACGGACGTTCAACAGCGCCGCGGAATCCCTGCAGAAGAAGGTCGACGACATGAGCGCGCGGGAGGAGTCCAGCCGGCGCTTCGTCGCGGACATGTCCCATGAGCTGCGCACACCCCTGACCGCGCTGACGGCCGTCACCGAGGTCCTGGAGGACGAGCAGGACTCCCTCGACCCGATGATCGCGCCGGCCGTGGCGCTCGTGGTGAGCGAGACACGGCGGCTGAACGACCTGGTGGAGAACCTGATGGAGGTGACCCGCTTCGACGCGGGCACCGCGCGGCTCGTCTCCGACGACGTCGACGTGGCCGACCAGGTCACCGCGTGCATCGACGCCCGCGCCTGGCTGGACGCCGTGGAGCTGGACGCCGAGCGCGGGATCATGGCGCGGCTCGATCCGCGCCGGCTCGACGTGATCCTCGCGAACCTCATCGGCAACGCGCTCAAGCACGGCGGATCGCCGGTGCGGGTGGCGATCCGTACGGAGGACGGCGAGCTGGTGATCGAGGTACGGGACCACGGTCCGGGCATCCCGGAGGAGGTCCTGCCGCATGTCTTCGACCGCTTCTACAAGGCGAGCGCGTCCCGGCCGCGCTCGGAGGGCAGCGGTCTGGGTCTGTCGATCGCCATGGAGAACGCGCTGATCCACGGCGGTTCGATCACCGCCGCGAACTCGCCGGACGGCGACGGCGCGGTGTTCGTCCTGCGCCTTCCGCAGGACGCCGACGCCGATGCCGACAAGGACGCCGACGCGGCCGGCGGCGAGCAGGGCGAGGTGGAGGAGAGTTGAGCCGGCTTCGCCGTACGGGAGTCCTGGCGGCGGCCTGCGTGGCCGTCGCGCTCGCCTCCGGATGCGGGATCAGGACGACATCGGTGCCCGTCGACGCGGGTCCGGCGCCTTCGCGGGTGCCGTGCAGCGTGTCGGGCGACGAGGTCGCCTCGCAGACCTCGGGGGTGCCGGTCCAGGTGTTCCTGCTCTGCGGCTCGCAGCTGGAGGCGGTGGACCGCAGGTCGCCGCTGCCCGAGGAGAAGGTCGACGGGGACCGGGTGCGGACCGCGTCGACGCTGCTCACGCAGCTGCTGAGCGAGCCGTCGGACGGAGAGCGGGAGGCCGGGTTCTCCACGGCGGTGAAGGGGCCGCTGGTCGTCGCCGGCGGCCACAAGGGCGATCCCGCGGACACGCTGCGGCTGAGCAGGCAGCCCGAGGACCTGACGCCGACGGCCCTCGCGCAGATCGTCTGCACCTTCGCACGGAGCTCGGCGGGCGCGGGCGGGGACACCGTGGTCCTCGGCGGCCCCGGCGGCTATCCGCCGCACCGCTACCGGTGCACGGCCGAGCTGAGGGAGCGCCCCGAGTCGGCGGCCCCGACGCTCGCGGCCCCGGAACCGTCGGCGTCCTGAGCCCGAGCCGGTCGCCCGTGTCGAGCCGGCGCGCGGGCGGCGGAACCGATTCCGGCACGGGGCGCGTCTTGGGGGGCGTGCAGCGTCAAGGTTCGGGCGGCAGTGCCGCCGTGGTCGTACGCGTGGCGGGGTTCGTCTTCCTCCTCGCGCATCTGCTCCTCGTCGCCTGGGTGACACTCCGCCCACGCGACGTGGCCTGGGTGACGGCGCCGAACCTGACCCCGTTCGCCGGGATCAAGGCCGATCTGGCGCTCGATCCGACAGAGGCGGCCCGGCGGATCGGTGGAGGGCTGCTGCTCCTGGCCCCGCTCGGTGTCCTGCTCCCGATGGCCGACGGCCGGCTCCATGTGTCGCCGTTGGCCTCCCTGGCCCGCACCGTCGCCGCCGGAGCACTGATCTCCCTCGCCGTCGAACTGCTCCAGACCGCCGTGCCCGGGCAGGTCGTGGACATCGACTCGTTGCTCCTGAACACCGCGGGGGTGGCGCTGGCCCATCTGCTGGTGGTCCCGGCGGGCCGGGCGCGGCTACGCCGCAGGAGGGGCCCACACGCGGGCCGGTCCCCCTCCGGGACCAGGCGGGGTCGGGGTTCGGCCCTGCTGCGGGATGAGGGTTCTCAGGGGGCTACCCCGACGATTCCCAGGGTCGGGATCGCACCGTAGACCGACGCTTTGTCCCCCCGGCCGGAGCGAGTATGGAGTCATCGGGAGCCCGACGGAGCGGCTCCCGGGAGATACCTCTCGAAGGAGCCCACCATGGCCGCACTTGCCCGCCCCCGTGACGGACGCATGATCGGCGGAGTGTGCGCAGCGCTGGCACGGCGCTTCGGCACCTCGGCCACCACCATGCGGGTCATCTTCCTCGTCTCGTGCCTGCTGCCCGGTCCGCAGTTCCTGCTGTACCTGGCGCTGTGGCTGCTGCTGCCGACCGAGAAGTCGGCGAGCACGGCCTGGTAGGGGCACACCACCCCACACGCCGATGGGGCGCGTACCCGGACCGGGTGCGCGC
>NZ_JBHTTQ010000138.1:0-15339 GCF_042794475.1 Streptomyces sp. NPDC056527 | reverse complement strand
AACCGCCCACGCACCGCCGTCAACCGCAGCAGATCACCCAGACCCACCACACCCGACGCCCAAGCAGCAGTCAGCTCACCCAGACTGTGACCCACGACAGCATCCGGACGAACACCCACCGACTCCAGCCAGCGCACCAGACCCACCTGGACACTCACGATCGCCGGCTGCGCATACCGCGTCCGATCCAACCGACCCGACACATCACCGAACAGCAACTCCGCCAACGGCACATCCACATGCCCCGCCAGCAACCCGGCACACTCATCCAACGCCGCCCGGAACACCGGCTCCACCGCATACAGACCACGAGCCATACCCACGTACTGCGAACCCTGACCCGTGAACATGAAGGCGGTCGGAGCGGGGGTACCGCCCCGGCGGGAGACAGTGCCCTGGCCTGCGGCAACATCCCTCAAAGCAGTAGCCAGTCCACGAGCGTCGCCGCCATGAACGACGGCACGCAGACGATGGGCGGCGCGGCCGGTGTTCGCCGTGAACGCGAAGTCGCCCAGCTCCTCGCCGGACGTCCCGGCCAGAGCATCGGCGTAGGTTCCGGCGAGTGCTCGTAGTGCGGTCTCGTCGGCCGCGCTCACCCGCACGACGTGCGAGTCCTGCGCGGAGACTCCACGCACCGATACAGCCGGCGCTTCTTCCACGATCACATGGGCGTTCACCCCACCCATACCGAACGCACTCACCGCAGCACGCCGAGGCTCCACACCCCTCGGCCACACCATCGGACGATCCGCCAGATAGAACGGCGTCTCCTCGAAACGAATGTGATCATTCGGCCGCACCACATGCAACGACGGCGGAACAACACCACACTCCATCGCCAACAGGACCTTCACCAGCCCCGCCAACCCCGCCGCCGGCTCCAAATGACCGACATTCCCCTTCAACGAACCAAGCGCACAAAACTGCGACCGATCCGAAAACCCACGCCACGCACGCGACAGACCCTCAACCTCAATCGGATCACCCAAAGACGTCCCCGTCCCATGAGCCTCCACCAACCCGATCGACTCCACCGACACACCCGCATCACCCAACGCAGCGGTGATGACATCCGCTTGGGCGCGCGGGCTGGGTGCCGAGTAGCGGGTGGTGCGTCCCCCGTGGTTGACGGCGGCTCCCTTGATCACACCCCGGATCCGGTCTCCGTCCCGCCGGGCGTCGTCGTACCGCCGCAACACCACGGCCACGGCTCCCTCCCCAGGGACGAAGCCGTCAGCGGTGCTGTCGAACGCCCGACTGCGGTGCCGGGGCGACAGGGCCATCAGGTCCCCCATCGAGCGGAAGTACTCCGGGCTGATGCCGGCGTGCACGGCCCCGATGACGGCCGTGTCGATGTCACCGGTGCGCAGGTGCTGGAGCGCCGAGTGGATGGCGACCAGGGACGACGAGCAGAGTGTGTTGACCAGCCCGCTCGGGCCGTGCCAGTCCATCAGGTACGACAGCCGGTTCGCGATCATCGCCTCGAGACCGAGGCCGCGACCTTCGGGTACGCCGTGGCGCACCCGCTCCTCGTGGTAGTGGTCGTGGCTGTACGCGATCCACAGGCCGGTCTTGCCGCCGTCGGCCCGCCTGCCGATCCGGCCGCCGTCCTCCAGGGCCTCCCAGATCGTCTCGTAGACGATCCGCGCCTGCGGGTCGATCAGGGGAGCTTCACGGGCCGAGATCCGGAAGGGGGCCGGGTCGAACTCGTCCACGCTGTCCAGGAAGGAGGCGTACGGGACCGGCCCCGCCGCCGTGTCCCAACGGCCCTCCGGCAGCGGGCGGACGGTGTCCCGGCCCTCCATGAGCAGCTCGGCGAAGGCGGCCAGGTTGCCCGCGGTGGGCAGCTTGACGGCGGCGCCCACGACGGCGACGTCACGCGGTCGTGATGCCGGGGCGTCCGCCGGGTGCTCGGCCGGGGCCTCGGTCTCGTGCGCGCGTGCTGCGACGGTCGGCCGCGCCACGGGTACGGGCTCCTGCACGACAGGTGCGGGCTCCTGCACGACAGCCGGGGCGACCTCCGGTGCCTCTTCGACCGGGACCGCCAGCGTGTCGACGAGTTCCGGTGCCTCGTCCACCAGGAAGTCGGCGAACTGTCGGGGGGTCGGGTACTCGAAGAAGACCGTCGGGTAGAGGGACAGGCCGTGTTCCTGGGAGATGCGCTCGCTCAGCGTCACCAGACCCACCGAGTCGAACCCGGCGGACAGGAACTCCGTATCGATGTGGTCCTCGGACGTGCCTGTCAACGCCAGGAACCAGGTGAGCGCCCGCGCCGACCGCGAGGCGGGGGCCGCCGGGGCCGCGGGACCGGGGGGCGTCGGTGCGGGCGAAGCCGGCTCCGGCGGCAGCGCGGCAACGGCCTCGGGCTGCACCACAGGCATGACCGGCGCAGGCGTCACGAGCGGTACGACGGGCGCACGCGTCACGGGCGGCACGACCGGCGCAGGCGTCACGAGCGGCGCGACCGCCTCATTCAGCGCATCCGGCGCAACCACCTCATCCGGCACCACCGCCGGCGTCTCCCCCGCGCTGAACGCCTGGACGGGCACCCGCTTCGAGGCCATGTCGCCGAAGACCAGCAGCGGCGCCCCCGCCTCGTCGGTCACGGTCTGGGTGACCCGGCATGCCTCGTCGTTCCAGAAGGCGATCTCCGTCCGCACGTAGGCGGCGGCGTCCAGCGGACCGAGGACGTCCATGCGGCCCACCGAGAGCGGGATGAACGCGGACGCGTCCGCCGCGCCGAACACCGGGTTGGCCGGGTCGATCGCCGCGACCGTCACGCTGTCCAGGAGCCCGGGGAACAACTGCACGCCGAGCGGGTTCATCTCCCGCTGCCGGGCGCCTTCGATACGGGCCAGGGTGCCGCCGTCCGGCAGGCTCGTGACCCAGGAGATGTTCCGGTAGTAGCGACCGTGGTGGTAGCCGATCCGTCGCAGCCACCGGTAGAGGCCCGAGCCGGCATGCACGGCGGAGCCTGCGCAGTCGGCCAGCAGCGCGGCGAGAGGTACGGGAAGCGGCGGCTCGGCCAGGGGCCCGGTGGCGAGCCGGCCGGTGACGAAGAGTTCCCCGTTCTCGGGGTCCTCCACCCTGAAGCGGTTCTCCGCGTCGACCCGGCCGACGACCCGGTGGGCCCCGGACGGGATGAGCGGACGGTGGAAGAGGATGTCCCGCGCCCCGTGGAAGGGTTCGCCGCGCAGTGCGGCGCCTTCGCGCAGGAAGTCGAACCACGCCACGCCCGGGAGCATGAGCGTGCGGTACACCGCGTGCTGGGCGATGGGTGCCTCGGCGGGACCGAACACCCGGGAGAACGTGTACCCGGCGGTCCCCTCGTCCGACACCAGCTCCGCGGGCGCCCCGGGTTCGGCGGAGCGCAGGGGCTCGGCCAGGTTCAGGGCGCGGCCGCGCAGTTGGGCGGCGGGCAGCAGGCGCTTGCTCCACGAGCCGCCCATGGACTGCTGGAACGCGGCCCAGTCGATGCTCTGGCCCGCCTGGAACAGCGCGGCGGCGACCGAGGCCAGAACCACGGCGACCTCCCGCTCGTCGCGGGCTCCGGCCAGCCGTGCTCCGATGTCGTGGCCTTCGATGCCATGGCCCTCGATGCCGCCGGGGTCCCGGGCGTCACCCACGGATTCGTCGTCGCGTCGCAGGACATCGGCCAGCGCCTGCTCCAGCGGGACGCGTCCTCGTACGAAGTCCCCGACCGCCTCCCAGCCCGCGGGCAGGGCCACGGCTCCTTCGGGCAGTCCGAGGTCGCGCAGCGCGATCGCGAGGACGACCCCGGACGAGATCCGCAGCAACTCTCCCGAGAACGCGGTCAGTTGTGTGCCGGTGGCTGCTTCGAAGAGGGCGACGACCTCGTGCACGGCCGGCACGGACCGGTCGAGGGCCGTCAGCCATGCGGGCGGGGCCGCGGCCGCCTCGGGACGTACGGACACGGCGGTACGAGGGCTGCCGGGGGCACCGGTCGCCTCCGCGCCGTCCCGCAGGAGCCATGTGCGCAGGGCGGTGGCCAGTTGATCCGCGTTCGCACCGACGACGGCCAGCCGCTCGGTACGGTGCGGCCGGGCCAGACGGGCCGTGGCGCATGCGTCCGCGAGTTCGCCGGGTCCGTCGGCCAGGGTGGGCAGGAACTCCAGCCACTGGGCGACCAGTTCTCGCAGCGTGTACGGGCTGTCCGCGGACAGCGGCAGCACATGGACCGCCGCGGACTGCCTGCCGGCCTCCGCCGGCCCGGCGGAAGTGCCGGCCGTACGGGGGGCGGCCTCGGCCACCACATGGGCGTTGGTGCCACCGAAGCCGAATCCGCTCACGGCCGCCCGGCGCACGGGAGCGTCCGGCCAGGGAAGACGGGTGTCGGGCAGATGGAACGGGCTGTCGGCGAGGTTGAGGCGCGGGTTGGGCGACTCCACCGCCACGGCCGGGACGGTGCCCTCGCGCATCGCGACGATGATCTTCGCCAGTCCGGCGAGCCCCGACGCCGAGTGCAGATGGCCGATCCGGCGCTTGACGGAGCCGAGCGCGACGGAGTTCCGGGGGACGCCGTGCCGGGCGAACACCTCGGTGAGCGCCCGCACTTCGATCGGGTCTCCGATGGCGGTACCGGTGCCGTGTGCCTCGACGTACTGGACGGTCGCCGGATCGATGGTGCTGTACACCTTGCCCAACAGCTCGATCTGGGCTTCCAGGTTCGGTGTGGTGACGCCCATGGTGCGACCGTCGTTGTTGACGGCGACCCCGCTGATCGCTCCGAGGATCAGGTCGCCGTCGGCCAGCGCCGTCGGCATCGGCTTCAGCACCAGGGCGGCGGCCCCCTCCCCGGGCACATAGCCGTTGGCCCGGCTGTCGAAGGTCTGGCACAGCCCGTCCGGGGAGAGTGCGCCGGTCCGGGAGAGGAGTACGAACGTCAGCGGGTCGATCAGCAGGTCGACCCCGCCGACCAGGGCGAGCTCGCAGGTCCCGGCGGCGAGGCTCTGGGCGGCGAGCCAGACCGCCGAGAGCGAGGACGAGCAGGCGGTGTCGACCACCAGGCTCGGGCCCGCCAGGTCGAAGCGGTCGGAGAGCCAGGCCGCCATGAAGTTCTGCGACCGGCCCCACAGGGCGGCCGGCCCGGGGATGCCGACGGGACCCGCCGGGCCGGGCGGAACCGTGCCTCGGCCCTGGTCGAATCCGTACGCGTTCATGCGCGCCGCGATGAACACGCCGGCGTCGAGCCGACGGCGCACTCCCAGGTACCCGGAGTCCTCCAGGGCGCGCGCGCCGACCTCCAGCATCACTCGCTGCTGAGGGTCGAGGAGCACGGCGTCCTCGGCGGTCATGCCGAACGCCTCGTGGTCGAAGGAGAACGGATCCACCAGGAAGCCGCCCCGGTGGTGCGTGCCCTGGTGGGGTCCTTCGCCCCGGTACAGCTCGCGGGCCCACCGGCTGGGCGGGACCTCGCCGACCTCGACCCCGTCGCGGCCCAGCAGGGCCGTCAGGTCGACGACGTCCTCGGCGCCCGGGAGCCGTACCGCGAGGCCGATCACGGCGATGCGGGTGTCGAGCTCGCTCACAGCAGTCCTTTCGTTCGACGCTCCGGTCATGCCTGCCCCCGTCCCCGCTGTCGGTCGTGGTCGAGCAGTGGACGCAGCAGGGCGCTCAGAGCGGAGGCGGGTGCGTCCGCCTGGTCGGTGGTGGTCGGTCGGTGGGAGGCGGGCGCCTCCTGGACGGCGAGGTCCGCCGCGATCTCGACTGCCGTGCGTGCCCGCATCAGCAGCGAGGGATCGACGGTCAGGCCGCTGCGCTGCTCAAGGGCCGTGGTCAGCTCGGCGATCACCAGGGAGTCCAGCCCCAGCCTCTGGAGCGGACGGTCTCCCGGGTCCTCCCCGAGCACCTGGACGAAGGCGTCCCGGACCCGTGCGCGCATCCCCGCGACGTCCTGCCCGGCGGGCGCCGGTGCGGGAAGCACCCGCGGCTCGACCGGCGCCGCCGGCGGTGCCGGCTCGACGGACTCGACGGACTCGGCGGCTTCCGGCGGGGTGGAGGGGGCGCTTCCGGGGAAGATCACGGCGCCGCCCGACCGCAGGTGGTCGAAGAAGGCGTCCAGTGCCTGCTCGGCGCCGACCGAGTGGGCGGCGGAGAAGGACGCGTCCGCCTTCATGCCGATGCCCGTCCAGTTGGGCCACGCGTGCGCGGTCACCGTGGTGACGGAGTCGTTCTCCCGCTCGGCGAGGGCCAGTTGGTAGGCGTTGGCGAGGCTGTAGTCGACCAGGCCCCGGCCGGCCAGTGCCTGCGTACCGGCGATGGAGGACACCAGGACGGCGAAGTCGGCGCCCTGCTCCTTGGCCAGCCGTACGACGTTCAGCGAGCCGGGGACCTTGGGGGCGAGCACCTTCTCGGCGTCGCTCCACGTCCGCCGGTGCATCGCTCCGAACGGGTTGACCCCGCCGGAGGAGTGCACGACGCCGACCAGGCGACCCCAGCGGCGGCCGAACTGCCCGGCCGCGGCGGCGAGCGCCGCCGGATCGGACACGTCGCAGGCCAGGTACTCGACCTCGGCGCGCCTCGCCAGCTCCCGCAGGGGCGCGGAACGTTCGGCATCGACGACCGACCGGCCGATGATGCCGATGCGCTTGGCTCCCCGGTCGATCAGCCGCTCGGTCAGACGCAGCCCCACGGCGCCCAGTCCTCCGGTCACCAGGTAGTACCCGGAGGCCGGCAGGGCGTACGGCGGGCTGGCAGGTGCGGAGACCTGTTCCGGGGTGTACCTGACGCCTCGCCGGTAGGCGGCGACCACCGTGCCGGCGTCGGCCCCGGCAGCCGGGCCGGCACTCAGGGCGGCGAACTCGGCCGCCAGTCGGACGGCCTGCACGTCGGCCGCGTCGGCCGGGTCCAGGTGGACGACCGCGGTGGGCTTGCGGCTCTCCGCTCCGGCGGCCCGTACGGCCATGGCCATGGCGGCCCGCTCGGGGGACGTCCCTCCGCGCTCGTCGGGGTGCACGGCCGCGCCGTGGAATCCGGCCCACAGCAGTTGCCCGTGCGCGGGCAGTGCCTGCATCACGCCGCCCAACTCGGCCCAGAACGCGCTCAGGTCGAAGGTCCGGCCGCCGCCCTGACCGTGCCGACTGCCCGGGGCGTCGATCACGATGGTCGTGTCCGCCTGCCGACCGGGCCCGACGACGGTCACGCCCCGGTCGCGGAGTGCCGTCGTCAGCGCTTGGCCGATCTCGGGGTCGGCGGCGACCAGACGTACCGTGGCCGGGCCCGCCGCGGGCGCGGGGGCCGGCTCCCGGACCCGCCACTCGATGCGTACCGCCTCGCCATCACCCGCAGGTACCGGGCCCGGCTCGGGCGCGGGGTCGGTGGTGTGCCAGTACGACCCTTGCGCGAACGGATAGGTGGGGAGGTTCGTGACGCGGGCGCCCTCGGCGGAGAGCGAGGTCCAGTCGATGTGCGCGTACCCCGCCCTGACCAGCTCCACGACGTCGGCGGGCAGGGGCGCCGCAGCGTTCGCCCCGGTGCGGCTCGCCGCCTCTTCGGCGGTCAGGTCGATGTCGACGCGGGCCACCGGGACGCTGCCGGCGGCGACGGAGCGCAGCTGGGCGGCGAGTTCGGCGGCCGTACGTCCGTACACCGCGGTCTGGAACTCCAGCGGGGAGCGGGCGGTGTTGGCGGTGTGGCAGAGGTCGGCGGTCTCCCAGCCGTCGTGTGCTGCCTCGAACCGCTCGGCGTAGGTGCCGGCGAGGGTTCGTAGTGCGGTCTCGTCGGCCGCGCTCACCCGCACGACGTGCGAGTCCTGCGCCGACACCCCACGCACCGATACCGCCGGCGCTTCTTCCACGATCACATGGGCGTTCACCCCGCCCATGCCGAACGCGCTCACCGCAGCACGCCGAGGCTCCACACCCCTCGGCCACGCCATCGGACGGTCAGCGAGATAGAACGGCGTCTCCTCGAAACGAATGTGATCATTCGGCCGCACCACATGCAACGACGGCGGAACAACCCCACACTCCATCGCCAACAGGACCTTCACCAGCCCCGCCAACCCCGCCGCCGGCTCCAAATGACCGACATTCCCCTTCAACGAACCAAGCGCACAAAACTGCGACCGATCCGAAAACCCACGCCACGCCCGCGACAGACCCTCAACCTCAATCGGATCACCCAAAGACGTCCCCGTCCCATGAGCCTCCACCAACCCGATCGACTCCACCGACACACCCGCATCACCCAACGCAGCGGCAATCACCTCCTGCTGCGCAGCACTACTCGGCACCGTCAACCCACTCGTACGACCACCGTGATTGACCGCACTCCCCCGAATCACACCCCGAACCCGATCACCATCACGCAACGCAGCACCCAACGGCTTCACCACCACCGTCACCACACCCTCACCCGGCACAAACCCATCCGCACCCGCATCGAACGGCCGGGATGCGCCCGAGGGGGACAGGGCACGCAGGTTCTTCATCGCGACGTAGTGCAGCGGGGAGAGGGCGACCCGGACGCCGGCGACGATGGCCTGCTCGCACTCGCCGTCGCGGAGGCTCCGCACCGCCGTGTGCAGGGCGACCAGAGACGACGAACACAACGTGTCGATCGTCATGCTCGGCCCGTGCAGATCCAGGAAGAAGCTCACCCGGTTCGCCAGGAAGGCGTTGTGGTTGCCCAGGCCGCTGGGTGCGTCCAGCTCCGGGGCGATGTTGTAGTCCTTGTAGTGCTGGTAGCTGGCTCCCACGAACACACCGGTGGAGGAGGGCAGTCGGCGCGGCGGGAGGCCGGCCGACTCCAGTGCCTCCCAGGTCGTACGGAGCAGCCAGCGGGCCTGGGGGTCGAGCACCTCGGCCTGCTTGGGGAAGAAGTCGAAGAACCGGGCGTCGAACTCCTCCACGTTGTCCAGGAATCCGCCGACGTCGGGCTCGTTCCCCTCGGCGTACCGGCCCCAGCGGTGGGCCGGAGCCGGACGGATCTCCTCACCCGAGTCGGCGAGCAGCGACCAGAACGCTTCCGGGTCCGCCGCGCCCGGGAGCGCCAGGGCCAGGCCGATGACGGCGATGTCCTGGTCGACCGTGGTGTCGTCGGAGGCCGTGTCGCGGGCCGTCGCCGCAGCCGTCGGCCGGTCGCCATCGCTCGCGTCCGGTTCGGCGACGCGCCGCTCGTCGGCTTCCGACGGGGCGAACACGCCGTCGCCCGCCAGCTCGGCGACATGCGCGGCGAGGGCGCGGCAGTCCGCGGCGTCCAGGACGTCCGTCGGGCCGAGCTTCACTCCGTACGCCGCCTCGACGTCGGCCGCGATGACCGTCGCCAGCATGGAGTCGAGACCCACGGTGGACAGTGAGGTGGTCGCGGTGACACCGGGGTCGTGCAGGGCGTTCCGTACCACTTCGACGACGGCCGCCTCCGCCGCCGCGGTCTGTGGCGCGCGGTGGGTGGGAGCGGGTCGTGGCACGCCGTTCCCGGCCACGGTCCGGTACTCGACGTCGTCGAGCCGGACCAGCACCCGGCCGTCGGCGGAGAGCAGGGACGCGTCGCCGCGTCGCGTGCCGTCGCTGTCGGGCTCGGCGCCTTCGAGCAGGACGAACGCCGCCTGCGCCGCGTCCGCCCAGCGCACCGCCCGGCCGATGGAGACCGGCAGATAGGTGGCGGAAGGGGCCGCGGGATCCGCCAACGTGAGTACGGCCATGGCCTGGAGGGCGGCGTCGAGCGCCACCGCTTCCGCCTCCAACGGGCCGCCGCCGGCCGGGACGCCGATCCGCGCGAGTACCCGGCCGGGACCGTGGTGCACCTCGGTGATGGACCGCAGGGGCGCGGTGAGTTCCATGCCCTTCGCCGCGAACCAGGCGTAGAGCCCGGCCGGTTCCAGCGTCCGGTCGAGCACGGCCCGCAGGGCGTCGAGGTCCGCGGCGGCGGGCGGCGGCCCGGCCGGGGCTTCGGCGGTGGTGAGCCGGGCGATGACCCGGTCGGCGTGCCGGAAGGTGGCCGGTCCGGTACGGGCGGGGTCGTCCAGATCGCTCGTGAGGGGATGGTCTCCGGTCCCCCGGCCGGTGAAGGTGATCTGCCGCAGGGCACCGCGCGTCAGCAGGCCGAGGGCGACCGGCAGCGCTCCGGGCACGGTCTCCTCGCCCAGCACGCGGTGGGCGCGCGAGAGCCGCCGTGCGACGTCGGCGGTGTCCCCGATGACCTGCACGGCCGATACGTCCTTCCGCGGGGACGTCGCGGCCGGCCCGGCCGACTCGGGTCGCGAGCCGAACGGATAGGGCGGGAGCGCGGGGCGGCGCGCCGACGGGCCCGGGTACACCCCGGCCCAGTCGACGGTGCCGCCGCCGACGTAACGGAAGGCCGCGACGCCGAGCCCGGTCGAAGCGTTCTCCAGCACGGTTCCGCCGCGTACGACGGTGCCGGGTGCCCGGTCCGCCAGGCGCAGTGCCTCGGCGAGCCCGGCGGTCAGTTCGTCGGCCGTGGCTCCCAGGACCGCGACCCGGTACGCCCGGTGGTCGCGTCCGACGGCGGTGGAACGGCACAGTGCGCCCAGGCTCGCCGCGTCCCCCTGCCGCAGCAGCGGCCGGACGTCCGCCATGCGCCGGACGAGGGCGTCCGAGGTGTGCGCGGACAGGACCAGCAGGTGCTCGTCCGGTCCGGCGGCGGCCGTACGGGTGCCCTCGCCGGACGCCTCGTACCCGATCTCCCCGACGTACTCCTCCACGACGATGTGCGCGTTCGTCCCGCCCATGCCGAAGGAGCTGACTCCCGCCCGGCGCGGCCCGTCCGAGGTCCACGGCCGCGGCTCGACGGGGATCACGAACGGTCCGGCGGACAGGTCCAGATGGCTGCTGGGGGTCTCGAATCCGGCGACGGGCGGGATCTCCCGATGCCGCAGGCACAGCAGGACCTTCAGCAGGCCGGCGAGTCCGGCCGCGGGCTCCAGGTGCCCGATGTTGCCCTTCACGGTCCCGATGTGGCACGGCTCGTCACGGTCCGGATCGCCGCCGAACACCTCGGTCAGCGCGGCGATCTCGATCGGGTCGCCGAGCCGCGTCGCCGTACCGTGCGTCTCGATCAGGGAGACGTCCGCGGGCGCCAGTCCGGCATCGTCCAGTGCCGCGCGGACGACCGCTGCCTGGGCCTCGCTGCGGGGCACCGGCAGGGCGCTGCCGCGTCCGCCGTGGTTGACGGCCGTACCGCGGACGACTCCCCAGATCCGGTCGCCGTCGCGCTCCGCGTCCGCGAGCGGCTTCAGCATCACGGCCAGCGCGCCCTCACCGGGGAGGAACCCGTCGGCCCGCTCGTCGAAGGGCCTCGGCCGGGTCTCGGACAGGGCGCCGAGCTGGCTCAGGCTGCGGTAGTACCACGGCGTCAGACCGACCTGGCAGGCCGCCACGATGGCGGCGCCGCAGTGGCCCGCGCGCAGCGCGGCGACCGCCTGCTGCACGGCGACGAGGGACGACGAGCACAGGGTGTCGACGGTCTGCGAAGGGCCGGTCAGGTCCAGCGCGTACGAGATCCGGTTGGCCAGTACCGCGTTCATGGAGCCGAGCGCGGTGTGCGGTCCGACGGTCTCCAGCCCCTGCGCGTCGCGGTGATGGGTGTAGGTGGCGCCGACGAAGACGCCGATGTCGCGGCGGCCGGCGAGGCCGCTGTCGTCCCGCACCGCCCAGGCGTGTTCCAGCAGCAGCTTCTGCTGTACGTCCATGTCCTCGGCCTCGCGTACGGAGATACCGAAGAAGGCCGGCTCGAAGCGGTCGATGCCGGAGACAAAGGCGCCGGTACGGCAGTAGGTGCCCGTCATCCGGGGACCGCGCGGCTCGAAGTGGGCGTCGATGTCCCAGCGTTCGGCCGGCACCTCGGTGAACGCGTGACCGCCGGAGCGGAGCAGGGGCCACAGCTCCGCCGCTCCGCCGACCGCGCCCGGGAGATCACCGGACACGGCGACGATCGCGACGTCCCCGTCACGACCGGCGGCCGAGTATCGCCGGCGGCCCGGGTTCGCCGGGGAGGCGGCCGGGAGCGGGTCGGCGGTGTCGGTGGCTGCGGCGGGCTGTGCGGCTCCTCCGGGCTGTGCGGTCCCTTCGGACTCGACCGACTCCGCGGACCGGGCGGTCGCTTGGGACGCGACCGACTGAGCGGAACCGGCGGTGTCTTGGGACGCGACCGACTGGGCGGACCCGGCGGTGTCGGCGGACCCGGCGGTCTCTTCGGAGGCGACCGTCTCGGCGTGCTCCGGCGCCGCGACCGCGGCGGCAGCGCCGTAACGGCCGGTCAGGGCCTCGACCAGCTCGGCGAACTCGCCGTACTCGAGGAAGAGCGTCGCCGGGAGGTGGATACCCCACCTCCGGGACAGTTCCTCCGACAGCTCGACGCTCATGATCGAGCTCATGCCGTAGTCGGACAGCGGGGTGTCGCGGTCGAACGAGGTGACACCCAGCCGCTCCGCCAGGAACCGCTCCAGCGCGTCCCCGACCCGCTGCCCGGCGCCCTCTCCGGCCGGGACTTCAGCCTCCTGTACGACGTCACGGGCATCGGTGCCCACGTCGGAGGCTGCGCCGAGCTCCACGCCTCCGTCTTCGAGCTCGACGACCACGTCGCCGGCGTCCGGGTGGGCGACGACCACCTGCCGGGGGTCCTCCGCCGCCCCCAGTACCGCGATCAGGGAGTCCAGGCCCTCCGCGGTGTCCAGCGGCCGGACACCGCGGCGCCGCAGCTGTTCCGCGACGGCCGTGCCCATACCCACCTCGCCCCACAGGCCCCAGGCGACGCTCAGCCACGGCGAGCCGTGCGCCTGCGCGAAGGCGTCCAAGTAGGCATTGGCCGCGGCGTATCCGCCCTGCCCGAGGTTGCCGAACGTGCCGGAGACCGACGCGAACAGCACCGCGAAGTCGAGATCCAGCCCCGCCACCGCGGCGGCCAACTCCCGGACACCGTCGACCTTCGGACGCATCACCGCCGCGATGTCCTCGGCGGTGGCGCTGCGAATCAGCCCGTCCTTGAGCGTGCCGGCCGCATGGACCACGCCGTGCAGCTCGCCGAACTCCGCGCGGAAGCGCTCCACCACGGCCGCCAGGGCACCGGGGGTGGTGACGTCCGCGCTGTACGACGCGACCTCGCATCCGTGCGCGCCGATCGCGGCCGTCCGGTCGTGGTCGGTACCGGCCGCCCCGGAACGGCTGACCAGCGCGACCGCGCCGGCACCCTCCCGCGCGAACCGGTCCGCTACCTCCAGGCCCAGACCACCGTGTCCGCCGAGGACGAGGTAGCGGCCACCCTTCCTGATCGGCCCCTTCTCGCCCACGGCCACGGCGTATGCCGAACGGTCGCGCACCCGGACGGGTACGTGGCGGGCGCCCTGCCGGTAGCCGACCTCGGTGGGACCGTCACCGGCGCCGAGCTCCACCAGGACCGCGCGGAGCGCGTCCTCGGAGAGCCCGTCGATGTCGAGGAGGCGCGGGTGGAAGCCCGGGTACTCGATGGCGGCGGTGCGGACGAAGCCCCACAGGGCAGCGCGCGCGGGCACCGGCCGGTCGTCGTCCGCGACCGGCTGTCCGTCCTGGGTCACCACGAAGAAGCGGGACTTGCGCTGGCGCTCGCCGAGGGTCCGCAGGGCGGCGAGGCAGCCGTAAAGGCCGAGGCGGAGCTCCGTCTCCTCCCCGGGAGCGCCGTCGGGCCCATCGCCGGTGTTCCACAGGTGCACCACACCCGCGACCGGGTCACCCACCTCCTCCCAGAGCCGCCGGAAGGCGTCCTCGTCCGGCTGCGCAAGCGTGCGCCGATCACGGTCGTGAGCCGACGCCCGGGTCTGTGCCTGGGTCTGTGCCTCGGCATGGACCTGTGTCTGTGCCTGGGCGTGGGCTTGGGTCTGCGCCTGTGCCTGGGCCTCCGCCCCGGACGGTCCGACGCCGACCTCCACCACGCGGGCTCCCTCGGCCCGCAGTTGCCGGGCGGCGCGCTCACCCAGGCTGCCCGTACCGCCGTTGTGCAGCACCACCCACGTCCCGGTCGCCGGCTCGTGCCGCTCGTCGGTCGTCGAGGCGGGCCGCCAGTCGATCCGGGTGATGGGCAGCGCGGCAGCCCGCGCCGGGGCCGCAGCGACCACCGGTCCCGACACGGCGGCCGTGCGCCGCATCCGTAGCCCCTCGAACTCCGCGACGACCTCGTCCGAGGGCCCCAGCAAGAGGGCGTCCGCGGTGGCGTACGCGCCGTCGACGCTCGTCCGGCGTACGAGAACGGTCACACCGGTCGACAGACCCGAGAGATCGGCGAGGACCGCGACCCGAGCGACGCCGATCGGCAGCATCGGATACGGGCCGGCCTCTCCCGTGAGGTCCTGGAGCGCGCAGCTGACCACCTGGAACACGCCGTCCACCAGCAGCGGATGCGCGTACCAGGGCACGGGCTCGGCATCGGACCGCAGCGTCGCCCGGGCCACCCCGCCGTCTCCGACGGCGAGTTCCCGGACGGTACGGAAGTCGGGCCCGTACTGGAGACCCTCACGCGCCCAGCTGTCGTACAGCCGCTCCGATGTGATCGTCCGCGTGCCCGTCATCTGCCTGCCGGTGCCGGCGGACGTGGCCGGGACGGCGTCCGGGAGCAGCCGGCCGGTGCCGGTGGACAGGGGCTTGCGGTCGCCGGCCACCACGGTGCTCAGCTCGAAGCGGGTCTGCGGGCCGAAGGCCACGTCGAGCCGGACGGGAGCCGCCGCGTCGTCGGCGATGGTCAGGGGCCGCAGGAACGTCACATCGGTGAGTTCCAGCGGGCTGAACGGCCTGCGCCGGGCGACCCCCACCATCGCCATCTCCAGCTGCACCGCGGCGGGCAGCAGCCCGATGCCCGCGGAACGGTGCTGGGCGATGAAGGGCTCCTGGCCCGTGAACGTCTTCTCGTAGGTCTCGGCCGGGTACGTCACTGTCCCTCGCTCTGGTGCTCGTAGTGACGGTCGAACAGCGGGTGGCTGAGGGCGCTCGCCTTGGTACCGCTGCGACGAGCGGGCGGTGCAGTCAGCTCCTGGCGGTTGAAGGGGTAGGTGGGGATGGTGGTGGTGCGCCGGCCCTTGCCCTGGTGCAGCCCCGCCCAGTCGAGGTCGGTGCGGGTGTGGTTGTAGTGATCGGCCACCGCGCTGTGCAGTTGAACCTGATCGGCACGGCCCCGCTGCAGGGTGCTGATCCACACGGGTTGCGTCTCGCCCCACGACGCCCGGGCGAGCGACGTCAGCTGGGGATGGGAACCGATCTCCCACACCGATCCCGCACCGATCTCTCCGAGCGCGGCCACGGCCTGGGTGAAGCGCACCGGTTCACGGATCGCCCGGCCCCAGTACCCGGGGTCGGTGGCCGTCTGCGCGGTGTGCCAGCCACCCGTCACGGTCGA